>CAMYZK010000044.1 GCA_947303825.1 uncultured Prevotella sp.
GCTGATGTTGAAGTGGTTTCCTAGCCTGGAGCTCGCCATGGCATTATACACATATCCCGAAGTGGTGTAGAGCTGCTTGTTGGTGAGGTTGTCGCTCTGTCCGGAGAATGTTCCCGACAGCGATACCTTCTTGAACAGCATTGTCGATGCCGTCACGCCCAAGCTCTGGTAATTATTCGACATGTAGTAGGTGCCCAGCGAGGTGTAGTCGGGCTGCACCATACGATAGCATATATTGGCGTTGATGCCCATGGGGAGCATCAGGTTGAGCGAGGCGTCGCCGGCGAAGCGCATCAGCGAGGAGTATCGCACGTCGAACACCTTGTCCCATCTTTCAGCCTTCTTGTCGTCGATCTTTTCCGCACGCTTGTCAGTGCTGAACACCGATGTTGCGACGTTGGCCGTGAGCGATGCCCACTTAACCGGCGTCACACATCCCTTCAGTCCTACCACGAGGTTTTCCTGCGGTGCGATGACGTTTCTCCATGTCTCGCTGACGGTGGAGAGCTGGTCGTAGGCCCTGAGCAGGTAGAGGTCTATGTAGTTGGAGCTGGAGCCGTAGCCCACCTTGAATCCCCATCCCATGCGGCGGTACTGCGGTTTGCGGGCCGAGGGGTCGGTAGGGTCGTCGTTGATGGCCTTGCGCAGCTTGCCGTAGAAGGCTCCCACACGCAGACGGTCGCTGTTGTACTCCAGTCCCACGCCGCTCCACGACATGTTGAGCACGTATGGCGAGAATGCCATCGATGACTGTCCGATATGTCCCGTCCAGTTCTTGTATGTCGGTGTGAGGTTGAACGACAGCTGCGGATAGCTGAAACTGGTGTTGTCGTTGCTGTAGTAGAACGAGAACGGCATGCTGATACCGTAGAGGCTGATGTTCAGGTTGGCATAGATAGTGTTGCTCATCGGCGAGGCATAGCCGTCGCCTACCGATGTGTAGTGATAGGTGTTTGCCGTACCTATCGAGCCTGTCATAATGAGTGGGTCGCTCTTCGCTATCGACGAGATATCCTGCGCCAGCACTCTGCCTGCGAAAAGATGAGCAATGATAAATGACATGCTTATCACTTTCATCCATCGGCTATGGTTTGTGGTTTTCATTGTAATATTCATTGTCATTTGTCATTATTTGGTAATCTTGATAGTCTTCGTTGCCGAGCCGCTGCTCACTGTCACCAGATAGACACCGGCAGGCAGTGCCTCAACGCTGGTGGCCTGTCTGTCGGAAGTGAGCACGGTGTTTCCAGAGAGGTCTCTCACACATAGTCTTATAGGCATCCTGGTGCCGTTGACGGTGATGTTGCCGCCGCTGTATGCCAGAGTCATCGTCTCGGCAGCCGCAGCCTTGATGCCCTGTGTGGCATTGAAGGTAACGGGAGCCTTGAGGCTTCCAGCCGTTGCTGCATACCTGACGGTTCTGGACAGGTCGGTGTATGTGCCGGTGACGCTGTCGTAGAGTTTGAAGCTTACCTCCTCGCCCATGTTGCCTGCCACGGAAATGAAGAAGTGGTGACCGTCGGCGGCACTGCCATATCCTCGGCACTCGTCGCCCACGAAAGCACCTACGCTGTACCTGTCGGCATCTTCGACACCGTCGATGACAGCCACGACAGGCATGCTGGAAGCATAGAGGTGTGCGTCGTACTGCCATACCTGCTGTGCCTGTGGCTGTGCTATAGTCTCCTGCGGCAAATAGTAGTTGCCCCAGTTGAGGTTCGCGGGTTCGCTGTTTGCAGAGTAATAGATATATCCTTTTCCTGCCTCGAAGGTCTTCAGTGTTCCCACCCACTCGTATCCAGTGAACTCTATAAAGGCATCACGGCCAATGATGACGTCGCCTTCAGTAGCGTTTGCACTCAGCAGGTACTGCAAGTAGTCAAGGGTGTGGTTCTGTTCGTGGGGATAGTTTATCCAGTTGTAGCCGGGCTGCAGCTGTGTCACCAGGACGCTTCTGGTGTTTTTGCCGTGAGCAGTGCCGAAGTTGAACACCTTGGTGTATTGGTTCTTCTCCTCGAAGGTGCTCTTTATCTTATAGGCACCGGCGGCAGCAGTCAGCTCTGTCAGGTCGCCGAAGATACCCGACTGCGGGTCGTTGTACAGGGCTTGTTGCTGCGAGCGTATCTCTATTATCTTGTTGTTGTTGTCAATGTTAAGTGTGCTCAGGTAGTCGCCCGTAGAGGGATTGACAAGAGCGTAAGATGTGGGCATGTATGTAGAAATCCAGTCCCAGCCGTTCTCGTAGCCCACTTCGGCGGGGATGATAAGTTTTCCGGAGATGGTGCCTGCGTCGGAGGGCATCTGTCTGCCGGCGTAGGTCACATAATAGTCGTATTCTCCTACTGCGATGCCTCGCAATGTCCAGTCAAGTCCGCTTCCTGTGGCAGTGGCAACAGTCCATGCGTTTGGCCCTTTGGAGATGACCAGTTGTACCTGACTCAGGTCAACCACCGTCTCCTGCGGGTTGGCATGGGTCAGCTTGAGCTGCACGTCGTGCAGCTTCGACAGAGTAAGACGGGCCGGATAGGTGACGACGGCCTCGTCGTGGTTGAGCCATGCAGAGAGCACCACATGGTCTTGTGAGGGAGAGCCGTAGGATTCCTGATTCCACGTCACGGCCCTGCTTGTGGTGAGGGCGTGCTCGGTGTTGCTTGCCTTGTCATAGAGTCGGAAGCTGATGGTCTTGCCGTCGTCGGCGGCATTGGTATAGTTGCCATAGACCTCTATCTGCATCCACGAATGCAGACCCGTGACGACCTCGGCCATGCCTCGGCACTGCCCGTCGATGAAAGCACCAACGAGATAATGACTGCTGATGTCGTAGAGCGGCACTACGGAACCATTGACAACCAGGTCGGCAAAGACCACCGTTCGGTCTTGCGCTCCATTGCTGTCGGGATACCACTGCCAGGGGTTGTCCTGTGCAGCGGAGCTCAAAGCCAGACAGATTAATGGTATAAAAGCCAGTATTTTCTTCATTATCTTTGGTGCAATATATATAATATGTGTAATGAATAATGATTTAAGGAAAAAGCATACGCTGGAGAGCCGCTCCCCGAGGGTGTCAGCCCTCCAGGGTATGCTTGATAGTGTCAGGATGTGGAGTTGTTACTTCATCACCTTGCGCACGGTGCCGTCGCTCATGCGGACAATGCTAATCTTCGAGTGCTGTCCGGCAGCCTGCCTTGTCTCACGGCCCTGCAGGTCGTAGGTCTTGGCAGCAGAACCGCTAGTGCTGTTAACATTGCTGATGCCCAGTGCGATGGCATCGGATGTCATCTTGAACGGTGCGCTTATCGAGCCCACGCGCTGCATTGCCTTCACAGTCTGCTCCACGTCGGCATACTCGCCAGTCAGCTCGTTGTACAGGCGGAAGGACACCAGTTCGCCACGGTTGGCATGCACGGTGACAAACATCATTCCGTTGACGGCAACACCCTCACCACGGCACTCATTGCCTACGAAGGCACCGAGCGAGTAGTTGTCTATGTTGGCGACACCGTCCAGGCTTACCACCATGGTCATGTTGTCGGCAAAGCGCGACGGATCATAGCTCCAAATGCGGTTGCTGCGGCTGGGGTTGGGGTCAACAGTCTGCTGCTGTTCCAGGGTGGGCTGGTTCATATTACGCTCGTCTGCGAAAAGCAGTTCTGTATCGTTTCCTGTCGGGTTGAACACCACATATCCCTGGCCGGCATCAATAGTAGCAAGGTTGCCTACCCACTGTCCGCTGGTGGTCTCTACCGAGCCGTTCTTACCTACGATAACAAATCCGTTGGCCAGTCCTTCAGCACTGACAACATTCGAGAGTTGACGGCTGTAGAAGTATGGGCTGCCTACCCAAGTCCAGCCGGGCTTCAGAGTTACTGTATTATGGGACGAAACCTCTCCGTTGGAGAGATACGACGTGGTGGCGGTGGCCATCTTTGCCTTGTACATCACGCACTGGCCGATGCCTGTGCCTATCATGGTGCCCAGGTATCCCCAAGCTGCATCGTTATAGAGCAGCGTCTGGTGTGTACGAGCCTCTGAGAGGTTGGTGTCGCCGAAGAGGTTCTTCAGTTCATTAGTGCTGCTAGCTACGCCATAGACATTGCTCTTCCACTGCCAGCCCTGTGCCAGCTCTACCACGTATGGTATCTGCAATGTCAAGGGTGAAGCCTGCGTCTGTTCTGCAGCCTCGGCGTTAAACGTTTGAGCAAAGTTTCCGGTAGCATCTGTAATCATGAAGTTACAGTCACCGGGCAGCAGTCCGTTGTAGCTGAATGTGATGGGCGTGGTGCTGGTCTGCTTAAACTCTACCATAGTCCAAGGAGAATACATGTTCTTCGGAGCAGAGAGGGTGTAGTCCTCTGCATTGATGGTAGCGTTGGAAGGCACTGGTGTCAGGGTGATGGTACCGGTGTTCTTCTTGGTGGCATCGGGAGTAATGGTCACTTTGAATGCCGTGAGCGGAATGTTCTCGACGATGTTCAGCTTGAAGGTGAAGTCCTGGCTCTCCTGTTCGGCCTTAGACCAATTCTGCCAGGTGACGGTCACCTTAACGTTGGCCGAGCCGGCCTTGTAGGCAGTGAACGTGCCACTGTTGCCATTGTCGTTGATATTACCATTACCTTCCACTGCACCTTCGGGAGTTACGTCGGTGAGGCTGACGGATGCGGTCTTTGGTGAGCTGCCATTCAGGGTGATATTGCGGAAAATGAAGTCCGAGATATCGGTACCGTCATTACTGGTGATGGTCACCTCCAGCGGATTGTTGGTGAATGTAGCCTCGGTAGCGGGATCCACGACATTGACACCTAGACTTCTCGAAATCTTAGAGCCGTCGGTAGTCGTCACCACAACGGTAGCGTAGCCATATGCGACGGCTGTGATAGTGGTAGTACCAGTCTCAGCGTCAGCGTCCAGCCGCAGGTGCTCTTCATCCTGTTCAATGCTCCACGACAGGTTCTTGTTGCTGGCATTGTCAGGTTTAACAGTGATGAGCTGCTCCAGACGAGCCTTGATATCGGTGTCGCCCACATTGGCCATGATGCCCTCGTCGCTTATCTCAATAGCTGTAACAGGCTGCAGCACGGTGATGGTAACTGGTGAACCACTGAGCCTTACGGTGCCGTCTTCATTCAATATCTGCGGTGTAGCCGTTGTTTCGCCTACAGCAATAGGAGTATAAGCAAACTCACTTTGAGTACTATAGCTGATGATTGTGGTGTTGGCAATGCTCCAAATCACCACGTCAGTGCTTCCAGCAGGAGTGAGAGTGTAGTTGCCATCGAGGAAATTTGTCAACGTGCGAGCATCGTTGATGTTAACGCTATAAGAGGTCTCTTTGGTGGTGATGGCTGTTGCCGGGCTTAAGATGGTGATGGATCCGGTATA
Source organism: uncultured Prevotella sp. (assembly GCA_947303825.1). Taxonomy (GTDB): domain Bacteria; phylum Bacteroidota; class Bacteroidia; order Bacteroidales; family Bacteroidaceae; genus Prevotella. Next base: position 5,380 of record CAMYZK010000044.1, read on the forward strand.
GGTCTTGGTCTTGGGTGCACCCGTAGGTTCCATACCATCCGGAAGTGTGAGTGTGTACTCTATGGTTCCAGTAGTACGACCAGCAGTAAATACATCGCCTTCGATAGTGCCATAGTTTGCATAGTTGCCCAAGCTCCAAGCGCGCTCCTCTGGCAGCAGAGCGCCTTGAGGACTCACGGTAGCGTATGAAGCCAGGTTCACGCTCGTACCCACAGTAACAGTGATGTCGTTCAGAATAATGCTGGTCTCATCGTTAAGGTTGGGCATTGTCACCGACAGCTGCACATGGTCATTTGAAGATGCGCCAACACCGTAGGTCGTCGTCGGGTCATACGTAACTTCAGGAGCACAGGTCAAAGGATAAGTACACTGATTGAGTATGTCAAAAAGCTTGAAGGTGATGGGCTGGCCGTCGTCAGCATTGTCGGCACCATAGTTGCCTGGCACCACAATCTGAAGGTAAGGAGTCTGCGTTTGACCATATTCCACGGTTGCCGTAGCACGGCACTCATCTCCAATGAAGGCTGCCACCTGATAAGAATTTGCAAAAAAATCAGGGTCAACCTTGTTGCCATTGACCGTCAAGTCGAAAAACACTACTGTACGGTCCTGCGCCTGCTTGTTGCCGTGGTCAGCCGGCGTAAAGTCAGCGCGCACACCCAGTGCGAAGCACAATAGTGGGATTAAAGCTAACAGTTTTTTCATAATGATAAATGTTTAAGTTTGTTATTATGATGTTTATTCTCCTCTTTACGAGTTTTGTATCTTCACCACATCGAGTCTTGTTTCTTCACCACATATTTATATATAAAGCAAACCTCACTCCACGTTAGAAAAGTCTCTTCGCTCGGCTCTACCGCTTGGCTCGTCCAAGAACTCTTAACTCTTAACTCTTAACTCCTCAAGCCTCTTGCCCATGATATCTTCCATGTCGAGCAGACGGTCCAAGTAGCTCTTGGCATACTGCATTGCTGCTTCCTGATAGGTTGTCTTTGCCATTTTTTATATAATTTTTCCCAATATCGTTGCAAAATTAATAAAATTAAACAAAACGCGCGTTATCATTTCGTCAACTTGTCTTATCATTTCGTTAAAAATACAGAAATAAAGAGGCGAATGTTACATTTTCATTCGCCTTTTCTAAAAAATGATAACCAGCAACAAAAAGACAACCCTTCCTGCTATTTCTCGGCTCTCGCCTTCTCCAGATACTGTGTTGGGGTGAGGCCGAACGTTCGCTTAAAGGCCCTGGTAAAGTTTGGTGTGTCGTTGTATGCACAAAGCATGCCCACCTCCGATACGTTCATCTCCGGGTGGCGGTCAAGCAAGTGCTTTGCCCTTCGCATGCGCATGATGTTGATAAAAGACTGTGGTGTCTCGTCGGTAAGGTTGCTCAAGCGCTGTCGGAACTGGAAGAGGCTCATGCCCATGTGCTCCGCCACATGGTTGGCATCTATCTGCCCATTGAGCATGAGTTCGTGTATGGTGTTAATGGTCTTCTCCAGGAACTCTCGGTCGGTTTCTATCAATTCCTCGCTATTATCCTTTCCTGCGGCAGCAATAGCATTGTCGTAGTGCTCGCTGAGCGCATCGTACCGCTCTCTCAGCTCCTTGATGTTTTCTGTCAGCTGCTTGTTGATGCGTTGCTGCATGCGGTGCCTGCGCCACATAAAGAACCATATACCTACAGCCAACAGCAATGCTATAAGAGCACTCACTATAGCCCATAGCTTGGCCTTCCGCTGCTCGTGGTTTTCCAGCTTGAGCCAGTCATTGCCAAACTCAGCATTGTATCGCGCCAGACGGTCGGCAGAGGTGTTGCTATATATAGAGTCTTTCAGCTCGTTGAAGCGGTCTATCTGTCGCTTGGCCTCAGTAGGGTCGCTCTTCCAAAGACACTCGTAGAGTCCCTTGCGTGCATGAATCTCATTATAGATGTCGCCCATCTGCGAGAACACCTCGGCAGCCTCCCGATAATATACATTGGCTTCCTGCTCGTTTCCCTGGAGGAAGAGTGCCTTTCCCATATCGTTGCACGCTATGGCCATGGAATGTCTGTTTCCAGACTTGCGCAACGAGGGTATCACCGTCCTCAGGATCTGCACGGCATCAGCATACTCGCACAGCCCAATGAGCACCGCGGCCTTCTGTGCCAGACGCACCACCATGCGCTCTTCGTTGCCCTGCTGCTTGTCAAGCTCGTATGCACGCTCTATGTACTTCAAGGCCACAGCATTCTCGCCCAGAGCATGATACACCTCCGATGCCGTAGCCTGGAGGATGGCCATGCGAGAGGGGTTGTTGGCCTTCTCTGCCATCTCTATACCCTTCAGTATATACTGCTCTGCCTCCTTGGGCTGTCCTGCCGACAGATAGATGGCAGTGAGCGTGTTCAGCGTCGACGAGATAATGTCGGGGTCACCGGCCTTCTCGTCTATGGCATAGCACTGTTTTGCAAAAGAGGCAGCCGTCTCGTAGTCTGACAGCCGTACATAGGTGATGGCTAGCAGGTTAAGGCAGTCGGACTCTTGTTCGGTACCTTTCGTAAGAGGCAGCGCCTTACTGGCATACAAAGCCGCACGATGATAATCCTGCCTGTTGTAGAGATACTCTCCCGACCAGTACCACACTTGCTGGCACAGTGTGTCAAGAGAAGCAGCCTGTGAGAAAGTCACGGGCTGCTCTAACAGGTTCAGAGAGTGCATCTCCCCGAGGAACTCATTTGCCAGTTGTGCTGCTTTCGCAGTGCTGCCGTCTTTTACCGCTGCATCAAAGTTGTTCAGCAACGTCTCTACACGCGACCCATCAGCTGTTGTGCCAATAGTCACACCAAAGAGGAGCAACGAAAGCAACAGTCGTCTAAGCATGGCTTTACTTCAGCTGCTGTATCTTCTCTATCACAGTTTGTGCCGGGTAAACCAGTGCTTCGTCTTCATTCTTGTACCATCCAGGATACTGCGATGCACTGCTAGCCCACTCCTTGAAGGTGGTATATGCATATACTATGCTCCTTGTCTCCAGGGGGTAGTCGAAGTCGTAGGGGACGATGATTCCAAGCGGTGCCGCCCCTTTCTTGGCAACTGCAATGGTCTCTCCAGTACTTACGTTCTCAATGTATATCTGACTGAGGAACATAGGTATTGTCACACCCTCATCCAGCTGATAGTAAGCCGTTATGGGTTCAAAGATGTCCTTGCCTGCCATAGTATTGACGAAGCGGTTATTGCCCTCTTCCTCGTCAACGAAGAAGAGTTCGTGCACTTCCTTGCCGTCCAGCTCGTCACCACGCACGCACTTCTTTCCGATGTGTATCTTCACCACGTCGGTACCACCGGCAGCCACCAGCGAGAGCTGCACCCAGTTCTTGTACTTGCTGGTGGTGTTGATGCGCTTGCAGCGCAGCACCACGTCGTTCATGTCATAGTCGGCCGATGTAGAGCGGTCTTCAAAGCAGAGCGTGTACGACTGTCCTTCTATCTCGGTGGTGTCGTAGAGGTAGTCCTCGTCGAGGCCGGTTCCCTTGTCCTCGGTACCCACGGGTGGCTCAATAATGACATTCTTGTCGTAGCCTCCCACCTCGAGCACGATGTCGTTGAACTGACAGTCGCTGCCATCCTCAAAGCCGATGTATGTCTTTCCGTTAGCCATGAAATAGCATGCACGGGGGTCGTCATCCTCCATGGTGAAGTAGGTCTTTCCAGAGCCGAAGTGACCGGGCAGGTTGTTTATCTCACGGTTCAGCCCTCCAAAGGCGTAGCAGCAACCGTGGCCTACGTCGGTGATGTTACGGTAGTTCTGCACGTATGTGCTCATGTCCTTAAGCTTCCTGAGCATGAAGCCTATGCGGTAGCCCTTGGGGATAGCTAGGCTCTGGGCAGTGACGGTGGCAGCGGGATAGGTCTCGAAGACAAAGTCGCTGATGGCCTGAACAGTGCTCGGGCCGGTGTACTCCTCAAAGAACCACTCGAAGTTAGCTCCTATAGAGGTATTCTTGTTGGTCGAGATGCGCTTGCTGTCCTTTAAGGTCAGGTCGGTGCCCAGACCCTGCTGGCTATTGTAGCGCCAGATGTGGTTCTCGTCGTCAAACTTGTAGTAGCACGCCTGCACCACGTTGATGTCGGCCGAATAGGTGGTGGCCCACTGTCCTTCCCACACAAGGAACATCTTTGCACCCACGTTGTAGAGCATCTTGTTGCCGTCGGCAGTGGTGAAGACCTGCCACAGCTGGTTCTTCAGGTCGCTGGCATCGTCGGCATACTTTGTAGCAAGCTTCTTGTCGTCATTACCGGTGTAAACCATGTAATAGTCCTCGCTGTTGAGCTGACGGCCGTTGCGTATGCGGTAGAGCTTACCGTCGGTGGTGCAGAAGGTATTGGAGTGCTGCTGCACAGGCTTGAACGAAGCTGGGGTGCCATAGTAGGGCAGCAGGTATTCGTGAACCTTGAACAGTCCAGCCAGGTCATAGCCGTTGGTCTTGGCAGCCGACATGGTGTATGAACACTGTATGGCCTTGAACTTGGGAAGGTCCTTGATGTACTGCTCCACCGTGGTGCCGCTGGGAATATCACTTGGATTGTAATAATAATAATAGATGTGGCAGCTGTTTATCTCCGACGAGCCCATGGAGATGGGCATGATGGTGATGGGCGTGGTGCCGTCGCTGGTAAGGTGATTGTCATAGAACTTCACCGCGTCGGAGTTGCGTATCAGCTCACGGTTGTCCTTTCTCTTCCAGTGCTGGCTGTTGTCGGTGCGCTGCAGGAAGTCGCCGAAGAGGTCGTTGAGCGTTGCCTTCTCCTCGTCGGTGATGTTTTCTATGGTGCGGACGATAGCCTGGTTGCGTATCTCCCACTCTGTACCCGTCTTGCTGTTGTCTGTTGGCTTCCACAGGGTCTCATTCTCCCACCCTGCATTTTTCCAAGCTCCAATATTACCTTGGGTGACAACGCTCTGCATCACGGGATCGCCGGTAGCGGCAGCCTCGTTGACAAAGCGGGTACGCAGAGCATTATAAGAAAGCTCCTTGTTCTTCGTCTCCAGCTTGATGGCACTCACATCAGGGTATGAGCCTCCAGCCCTCGTTGCAGCCCTTGTCCTGGCCTTTGCACTGGCAAAGCTCAGTGTGCTCTCGCCCACATTAAATGCCTTCATGTAGTAATGTCCCTTGGTGTCAATACAAGCAGCAACAAGACGTGAGCAGTCGTTGGGGGCGTCGTAGGACAACATCACCGTCTGGCCCTTCTGCACATCAGCCTCGGCCAGCAGCTGTACATCACCGTTTAGAACTGGCGAACCGGTTATAATCACCACCCTGGCAACGTTTTGCAGCGGGGCATCGGCTGTTATAGTAACCTTACCGCTAACCACTGAACTCCAGTCCTGATTGGGATCGATATTATCAAAATACTTTGAGGCATTGGTGTTAACGTCTCTCAAATGCACCGCCTCAGGGTCATACAGATTCGTCTCACGCTGCACGCAGCTCGCAAGACTGATTAGACCCATGCAAATTATTATAAACCTATTCATATCGTATTAATTAGTAGCTTGCAACGCAAAATAGTAGTCTGCAAAGATAACGAATATACATCAATTATTATGTATACCCATTAGATAATTATAGATATTTAACTAAATTAATAAATCTTCGAGGGTATCCATCATATCTTTCTCTCACAATATCTTTCAAAAAACTGGGATTCAGGTCGGTTACAACCGCAGTAGGCACACCCTACCACAACAATCTGTGGGACGACGAAGAAGACTGGTGATGACATGCTTTGCCTGTCACATGCACTATAATTGCTGTAAAAATGCTACTGGCGATACTGGTGCTACAGGTGCTACTGCCCACTGATTATCAAGCATTTATACCGATGCAACATACTACTACTGGTGCTACTGGGATTAGTCGTTTGGTCGTTTGGGGGATTAGTCGTTTGGTCGCCTACATTGTTAAATGAACCATGCGTATTTCTTCTAATTTAATGCGATATCCTTTCAGGGAAGGGCGGAAAGTTGTTGCTGACCTAGGTCAGCAACGAAAAAGGGCACGAGTTTTGGTGGAAAAACTCTGCTCATTTTGCAAAAAGGGGGCCCTTCTTGGTGACAGGGAGGCCCTATTTTTCGACAGAGGGGCCCTTTTTGGCGACAGGTAGGCCCTCTCTCGGAAAATATCGGCACAGCTATGCCCCAGAGGGGCTATCCCTATCTGATGCCAACGGCATCGTGCACTCGAGATATGTATAGAGTAGTGCCAGTAGCACCATCGGTAG
>CAMYZK010000045.1 GCA_947303825.1 uncultured Prevotella sp.
AATCGGCCTCTGTCACCCCTTTGGGGTTGGGGTCAACCAATCATATTTACAGGGGGTCTTGTGTCCCTTCGGTAACAATCGGCAAAGCCGAGCGTCACCCCTGCCTATGGTCTCAACGCCCCTTCGGGGCTACCCCTCGAAGATGTGTATAAAGAGTAGTACAAGGGAGGGGAGTGCCATGCTGCTCGTTTAGTTGACGGTAGCGGACCCTTTAAAGTGGACTCAACCCATCTAACTAAACTACTCAACATTTTTTATCAAAAATGTTACAAAGTGTCACTTTTGTTGTTATCTTACTATATATCAAAACGTTAAATCGGTGACACTTTGTGATAAAGTGTCACTTTTTTTGTGAAATTTTCCTTTTTTACTGCAAAAGTGTTCTAAGCGAACGAACAGAACGTAACAACAGCTCTGTATATTCAACAAAGCCGAAGAAAGCATTGACCGACCAAAGACAATAGCTTCCTGATGGTAGTAAGAGAGTAAAACGAAAAGTAAAACAAGTTGTTTTACTGAACCAGGGGCCCCCTATTGTTCAGCAGGGGCCTTCGTACAAAGTAAAACAACTTGTTTTACTTAGGTGATACTTGGTGACACTTTTTTAAGAAGTGTCACCTTTTTAACCGCAAGTATATCAATTAGTTAGTTGCAAAAGTGACACTTTCCTATTTTTTTACTCTTCACTCTTACCATGGGTCCTTGCGTCCCTTCGTTAGCAAGCGGCAAAGCCGAGCGTCACCCCTGCCTGTGATATGTCGTCCCTTCGGGGCTTAATTCTCAATTCTCAATTCTCAACTCTCAACTCTTAACTCTTAACTCTTAACTCTCAACTAGTGTGCCTCCAGCCAGTTCTCTCCCCATCCGCTGTCGGCAACAAGGGGAACAGACAGCTGAAGGGCATGTTGCATCTCCTCAATGACGATGGCCTCTACCCTACCCTTCTCTTCGGGCAGGACGCTGAAGTTCAGTTCGTCGTGCACTTGCAGTATCATCTTGCTCTTGATATCCTCGGCCTGGAAACGATGGAAGATACGTATCATGGCGACTTTGATGATGTCGGCAGCCGTGCCCTGGATCGGGGCGTTGATGGCGTTGCGTTCGGCAAATCCGCGAACGGTGGCGTTCTGCGAGTTGATGTCGGGCAGGTACCGCCGACGTCCGAAGAGAGTCTCCACATACCCCTTGCTGCGGGCCTCAGCCTTGGCACGTTCCATATAGTCGTGAACCTTTGGGAAGGTGTCGAAGAAGCCATCTATAAGTTGCTTGGCCTCCTCGCGGCTGATGCCTAGACGCTCTGCCAGTCCGAAGACAGTGATGCCGTAGATGATGCCGAAGTTGGCCCGTTTAGACTTAGTACGCTCGTCGCGCGAAACCTCTTCTATGTCTTTCTTGTATATTGTCGATGCTGTTGCTGCATGCAGGTCTTTCCCGTCGCGGAAGACAGCTATCATATTCTCGTCGCTGCTCAGGTGGGCCATCACCCTCAATTCTATCTGACTGTAGTCGGCCGAGAAGAACAGGCAGCCAGGCTCAGGCACGAAGGCCTTGCGTATCTCCTTGCCGTCTTCACCGCGTACAGGAATGTTTTGCAGGTTGGGGTCGCTCGACGACAGTCTTCCCGTGGCTGTGACACACTGGTTGAACGATGTGTGGATATGTTTTGTACGCTGGTTGATGAGTCCTGGAAGGTTGTCAACGTAGGTAGAGAGCAGCTTCTTCAATCCCCTGAACGAGAGAATCTTAGCTACTATCTCGTGCTTTCCCTGCAGCTGTGTCAGCACGTCTTCAGATGTGACAAACTGGCCCGTCTTGGTCTTCTTGGGTTTGTCTATTATCTTCATCTTACCGAAGAGGATGTCGCCCACCTGCTTTGGAGATGATATGTTGAAGCGTTCGCCTGCCAGTTGATAAATGCTTGCCTCTATCTCGTTCATGCGTTGGGTAAGATCTTTTGAGGTCTGTTTCAGCGACTCGGTGTCCAGGCAAACGCCGTTCATCTCCATCTCTGCCAGTACAGGCATGAGCGGCATCTCGATATCGTAGAACAGATGTTCACAGTCGTGCTTCTTCAGCTCTTCGGCCAGTCGGTTTTTCAGTTGGAGGGTAATGTCAGCATCTTCGCATGCGTATTCATAGACTAGGGTAGGGGAGAGGTCGCGCATAGAGCGCTGTGCTTTTCCTTTTGGTCCTATCAGCTCGTCTATGTGTATGGTCTTGTAGTTAAGATACACCTCGGCCATGTAGTCCATGTTGTGTCGCAGCTCCGGCTGTATGAGATAGTGGGCTATCATGGTGTCCCACATTGGTCCTTGCAAGTGAATGTTATAATTTCTTAAAACTTCTAAATCGTATTTTAAGTTCTGGCCAATTTTCAAAATAGTGGCGCTTTCATACACTGGTTTAAAAATATTAACTATCTTTATGGCTTCTTCACGATTGGCTGGAATGGGCACATAATAACCCTTGTGCTCCTCGGTTGAGAAGCTTAAACCCACAAGTTCTGCGTTGATGGCCGACGTAGAAGTAGTCTCTGTGTCTAGACTGAGAAAATCTTTTGTCAAGAAAGTGGAACAAAGTTCGAGCATTTCTTTCTCATTATCAACGAGTTTGTAATCGTGAGATATACTTACAACTGTCTCAAAACTCGAAATTTTTGCTTCTTCCCCTCCATCGGTCGGGAAATCGTCAAAAATGGAGAGTTCTAAATTTTGTGTTTTTGGCTTTTTTTCTGTTTTTTTAAGAATACGGTCTGCCAGGCTCTTAAACTCAAGTTCGGTAAAGAGTTTTGCCAGTTTGTCCTTGTCGGGTTCTTGCATTTCGAGAGCGGCAAGGTCGAGTTCGATAGGAACGTCTGTCCTGATGGTTGCAAGGAAGTAACTCATGCGTATGTCATCGACATGTTCCTCAACTTTCTTGCGCAATGCTCCCTTCAGTTCATCTGTTCGTTTTAGCAACTCTTCTACCGATCCGAAGTCATTGATGATTTTTACGGCGGTCTTCTCGCCCACACCTGGGCATCCAGGGAAATTGTCGGAGGCGTCGCCCATCAGTGCCAGCAGGTCGATGACTTGGGTAGGGTGGGGGATGCTGTATTTGGCGCATACCTCGTTGGGTCCCATCACCTCATAGCCACCCCCATGGCGTGGCCGGTAAATTCTTGCCGTTTCGCTTACCAGCTGGCCGTAGTCCTTGTCGGGTGTGAGCATGTAAGTCTCAATATTCCCGATGGAATCGCCTTTTTTTGCCAGTGTGCCTATCACATCGTCGGCCTCGTAGCCATCAGCTTGAAGAACAGGTATGCGGTAGGCAGCAAGCAGTTCTTTGATAATGGGAACAGCCTTGCGTATGTCTTCTGGTGTGGCTTCGCGCTGGGCTTTATACTCGGGGAAGGCATCGCTGCGGAATGTTGGTCCGTGTGGGTCGAAAGCTACTCCCAGGTACTTGGGCTTTTCTTTCTCAATGACCTCCTGTAGTGTATTGACAAACCCTATTATAGCACTGGTGTTCAGCCCTTTTGAGTTTATACGCGGGTTTTTGATAAAGGCATAGTAGGAACGGTAGATAAGTGCGTAAGCATCTAGTAAAAAGAGTTTTTCCATCGTTATTATATATTTTTGGTGTAAAATTACTAAAAAAATTCTCAATAATCAGATATTTTGCGTAATTTTGTATCAAATTTTTTTTTATTATGGACTCTTTATCTCTTATCAAGCAACCTGTAGAGCGTGAATTTAGCACTTTTGTTGAATTGTTCAACCGTTCTATGACTCATGATGACTCTCTTTTGGGAAACGCGCTGACACATATCCGGCAGCGTGGCGGAAAGCGCATGAGGCCTTTGCTCACGCTGTTGTTGGCCAAGAACTTCGGAGAGATAAACGAGTCTACATACAATGCAGCAGCAGGTTTGGAACTCCTGCATACTGCCTCGCTAGTCCACGACGATGTGGTAGATGAGAGCAGTGAGCGTCGCGGTCAGCCTTCGTTGAATGTATCGTTCAATAACAAGGTGGCCGTGCTGGTGGGCGACTACATCCTTTCTACTGCTCTTCTCTTTGTTTCAAGAACTAATAACAACCTGATAGTAGAGAACTTATCACAACTTGGTAGAACATTGGCTACAGGAGAGATTCTGCAATTGTCGAATGTGAAGAATCCCGATTTCTCAGAACAGGTGTACTATGAAGTGATCAGGAAGAAGACGGCATCGCTCTTTGAGACTTGTGCAAAACTAGGATGCCTTTCCGTTAATGCGTCGGAAACCGATACAATGGCAGCCGCATGCTTTGGCGACACCCTTGGCATGATGTTCCAGATTCGTGATGATATTTTCGACTATTATGACTCCAGGGAGATAGGTAAGCCTACTGGAAACGACATGACTGAAGGTAAGCTAACTCTGCCTGTGCTCTATGCCCTGAACACATCTCCTTCGACCGCCATGGTAAACCTTGCCAGGAAGGTGAAGGCCGGCTCTATCAATGCCGATGAAATAGCTGTTTTAGTGGAATTTACCAAGCAGAACGGAGGCATTGAGTATGCCGAACAACGCATGCAGGACTTCTATAACCAGAGCATGGTCCTTATCGAAGAGAGCGTGAAGAAAGCCGAGATACGTGACGCCCTCGTCACGTATCTCGACTATGTCATGAAGCGGCACTATTAGAACCCCTCCTTTAGAAGAACTTTGTCTCCTTGCCTAGAACCTCGCTGAGCAGCAGGTTGGCAAGGCGGCTGGTGCCTAGGCGCAGCCATTTGTTGGTGAGCCATTTCTCGCCTAGCACCTCCTTCACTATCGTGTAGTAGATAAGTGCATCCATAACAGTGTTGAGGCCGCCAGCAGGCTTAAAACCAATCTGTATGCCCGTCTCATCGTAGTATTCCCTGATGGCCTGGCACATCACGTAGGCCGCTTCTGGAGTGGCAGCGGGCTTCTCTTTGCCTGTCGATGTCTTGATGTAGTCGGCACCGGCATACATAGCAAGCAGCGAGGCTATCTTTATGTTACGGGCCGTTCCCAGCATTCCTGTCTCCAGAATCACCTTCATAGGTGCTTCTCCGCATGCCTCTTTTTGCTGCTGAATCTCGTCTACGACGGTCTCATAGTCGCCTTCCAGCAGGCTGCCTACAGGCTGCACGATGTCTATCTCTGTGGCTCCGTCTTTAACAGCGAGTGATGTCTCGACGGTCTTTACCTCAATAAGCGACTGAGAAGAAGGGAATGAGCCGCTAACGCAGGCTATCTCTACGCCGTCCACCTCAAGTGTTTCGGCTACGGTGCGTGCAAATCGCGGATAGACACAGATGGTAGCAACGTGTGGTAGGGTAGGGAAGTCCTCGTCGAACTTATTGACTTTCTCTGTAAAAGCCATCACAGAGGTGTCGCTGTCGGTGGTCTTCAGCGTTGTCAGTTCCACGCTTCCCATGAGGAATTTCTTAACCTCCAGCGTATCGTTTTCTGCTACTTTTTCAGCAATTATTTTCTTTACAGCAGCACCTACTTCCTCGTCGCTGATGTCTAGGTTGTACTTCTTCAGAGCCTCTTCTATATGGCTCATGGGCAGCCCGTGGGCGTGATCGTGATGTTCGTGTTCCATAGTGTTCATTGTTATGTTGATGATTAATCTTCGTCTTCTTCTTTTCGTTTTCTTATTTTGTCGTATATTACCTTCAAACAAAATAAACTTGCCAAACTTATTATGATGGGTAGTCCAGCAGGTGAGTTGAAAAAGGCATCAAAAGCTTTTTGAAACGGACTTATATACTCTAAGAAGAGAGAGTGCATTTATGCTAGTAGTTTGGGGTTTTCAATATGCCGTAAGGAGTCTCTTTTTGTCTTTTTTTCTATGCTTTTCTGTAGTTCCAGCGTAAGGTCTACGCCTGTCTGGTTGGCCAGACAGAGCAGCACCCAAAGCACATCGGCCATCTCTTCGCCTAATGCCTCGCTACCATTGTCCTGAGCCCGGGCATCACCTGCCTTCCATGACTGTTCACCATATTTGCGGGCTATTATCCGTGCCAGCTCACCCACTTCCTCAGTAAGGATGGCCATATTGGTCAGTTCAGAGAAGTAACGCACTCCATACTCCCTAATCCATTGGTCTACAGCTTGTTGCGATTCCTTTATAGTCATAGGTTAACTCCCAAGAACTTCTTTAACTGCTAATAAACTTAGTCTAGGTTGAGTATCTCCGACAGTCTGCTCCAGTAATAGATGGTAGCTAATCCTCCGCCTATTACAAGCACCACGAGAGCGATGAGGTTTTCGCTGAGTTCGTTCTTTTTCCAAGTAACAACCGTCAGGATTCCCCAAATGGCAATACACAGTAGTCCTATTTTGAAAAGGAAACCAAGCATACCTATAAGTATACCTAACGCCAGGAAAAGTATTCCCAGAAAGGCCAAAGCCATCTTAATGTTGTCTAACATATCATTCTTTGTTTTTAGTATCCATACATATAGTTACAGGGCCGTCATTGTTGAGTTCAACTTGCATATTGGCGCCAAATTCGCCAGTACCTACTTCTTTGCCTGTCGCCTGGCTAAGTTTGCGGCAGAATTCTTCGTACAGGGGTATGCTTATTTCGTGTCTAGCAGCTTTGAACCAAGATGGACGGTTGCCTTTCTTATAGCTTGCATAGAGTGTGAACTGACTCACAACCAGACAGTTACCTCCAACATCCATTATACTGTGATTCATCACACCATTTTCGTCATCGAAGACCCTAAGCCCGGAAATCTTGTGTACCAGCCAGTCAATGTCTTCGCTATTATCTTCTTCGCATATCCCCAGTAATATCAGCAGTCCTTGTTCTATGGTCGACTTTACTTTATTGTCTATTGTTACGCTGGCGTGGCTTACTCTTTGTATTACGGCTCTCATTTCTCTATGTTTTCAACTTGCAAAAGTAACACTTTTATTTCAATCTCCCAAATTTTTCTTTAATTATGTTGAAAGAACTCGTAGAGAATCTTTGCTTTTGCCTTACCGATAACCGTTTCTAGTTGGGTTATGCTTGCTTCCTTTATCTTTTTTGTAGTCTTGAATTCTTTGAGTAGAGCCTCTCTTGTTTTTTCGCCTATACCTTTTATCTCTTCCAGTTCGCTTCTCAAGGCGTGTTTTGACCTTTTGTCTCTGTGGAAGGTGATAGCGAAGCGATGTACTTCATCCTGTATCTGAGTAAGCACATGGAAAAGCTCGGATGTGGTTTTCAGTTGGATGATTATAGGTGGGAATCCATACAGCAGTTCGTTGGTGCGGTGTTTATCGTTTTTCGCCAGTCCTGCAATGGGTATTTTAAGGTGTAACTCGTCTTCTACCACCTCTCTTATCACCTCCATTTGTCCTTTACCGCCATCGGCAACAATGAGGTCCGGAAGAGGTTGTTCTTCTTCTATTAGTCTGCTGTAACGACGTCTCACTACCTCCTTCATGGAGCCATAATCATCGGCTCCAACAATGGTTTTTATGTTATATTTCCGGTAGTCTTGCTTTGATGGCTTCAGCTTCTTGAAGACCACACATGCTGCCACGGCATCAGTGCCTGATATGTTGGAGTTGTCAAAGCATTCTATGTGGTAGGGTAGGGTAGGCAGTTTCAGTTTGTCTTGTAACTCCTTCATCAGCCTTACCTGCTTTTGTTCCGGGTTTAGTTTCTCTGCCTGTTTCATCCGGTCGAACTTGTATTGTTTGCAGTTCATCTCCGAGAGTTTAAGCAGTGTTTTCTTGTCGCCTAACTTCGGAATGGTAAATTTCACTCCCTCCAGGTCTACAGATATTTCCTGTGGTACTATTATCTCTTTTGCATTACTTCTGAAGCGTTCTCTCAATTCCACTATAGCCAGTTGCATGAGTTCTTCATCATTCTCGTTCAGCTTTTTCTTGAATTCTATGGTGAAGCTCATGTCTATGGTTCCGTTTGTAACGTGGAGATAATTGACAAAGGCTATGTTCTCATCGCTGGTTATGGTGAACACATCCACATTGTTGATGGTATGGCTCACCACCTCACTTTTGCTAACAAAGGAATCAAGTGCTATTATTTTCTTCTTAATTTCTTCTGCCTCTTCAAATCTTAGTTCCTCTGCCAATTTCAGCATATTGTTTTTCAGGTCACCTATCACCAGCCTAGTGTTACCTTTTAGTATTTCACGTGCCTGTAATATATTCTTTATGTACGCTTCATACGATTGCTTCCCAGCACATGATCCGTCACAACGTTTAATATGGTAGTCCAGGCAAAGCTTATACTTACCGTTTTCTATGCCCTCCTTTGTTATTTGTATTTTGCAAGTTCTTGGTTTGTATAATTCCTTAATAACGGCAAGCACTTCATGCATCGTCCCCACATGCGAGTATGGCCCAAAGTAATTACCCCACTTTTTGTTGATATTCCGAGTACTGAATATTCTTGGAAGATATTCATTTGTTATACAGATAGAAGGGTAAGTCTTGTCGTCTTTCAGAAGTACGTTGTATCTTGGGTTATATTTCTTTATGAGCGAGTTTTCCAGCAACAGGGCGTCTTCTTCTGTATTTACTACCGTGTAGCTGATGTCCCATATTTTCGATACAAGCACTTTTGTCTTGTATCTGTCTACCTCTGTGTGGAAGTATGATGACACTCTTGATTTTAGGTTCTTGGCTTTTCCAACATAGATAATAATATGGTTTTGGTCATAGAACTGGTAGCTGCCAGGTTTGTCAGGCAGCCTTTTCACAATCTCTCTTAGATGTTCAAGCCTTTTGTTGTTTTCTTCCTTTGTCATCTCTTAAACCGCCCATAGATAAAGACTTTCCAGTGTTTTCGTTTCACGTGAAACACTGTGGGTTTGTTTACAGGATTCTGAAATTATTTCTACCACAGATTTCTTACTTACAAAAATCTGTTGTAGTTTTCATCCATACAAAAGTTGTGTCTGTTGTTATATGGTCAACAGCGTTGTCAGTTCTATGCCGTTGAAGAGGTCTCTGCCGTGCAGACCTTCGTCTTTAATCTCTATAATGAAATTCATGTAGGTTTTCTTGGGATGGAAATGTTGAACCAGCTTGTAAGCTGCTTTCGCCGTTCCACCTGTAGCCAACAGGTCATCATGTATTAAGACAACGTCGTTTTCATTGATGGCGTCAAGGTGCATTTCGATGGTGTCTACACCATATTCCTTGGAGAACGATTCTTTTATCACTGTTGAAGGGAGCTTTCCTGGTTTTCTTGCCAAGACAATTCCGCAGCCTAGTCTTCCCGCTAGAGCCGATGCCATAACAAAGCCACGGCTTTCAATACCTACAATCTTGGTAATACCTTTGTCTTTGTATATCCGCTCCAATTCATCGAGCATTATCTGCACGCAGTCACCGCTCTTGTAGAGCGTAGTAACATCTCTGAAATTGATGCCTTTCTTTGGAAAGTCGGGAATACACCTTAGGTTTTTCAGTAACACTTCTTTGTTCATAGTTCTTTTTATTTTAATTAGTTATACAGGTTATGTTTCACGTGAAACAAGACATCTCTATCTCCCCATCAATACTAGCAAAACGTTAATGTCGCTAGGACTTACTCCAGGTATTCTGCTTGCCTGTGCCAGTGTTTCCGGGTCTATTTTTGTTAGTTTTTGCCGCGCTTCGGTAGACAGGGACTGAAGATAGTCATACTTAAAGTGCCCTTTGATTTTTATGTTTTCAAGGCGGTGCATTTTTTCTGCGGCTATAATTTCGCGTTCTATGTATCCACGATATTTTATTCTGATTTCAGCTGCTTCCGCTATTTCTTCTTTCCTGTTTTCTGGTTTCTCGATGATGGCTTTCAGTTCAGGAATAACGTTGGCCAGTGTGTTTATATTCAGCTGTGGGCGGGCAACAAGGTCTTCCAATTTGACACTGAACTGCAGAGGAGAGGTTCCAAGGTTTTCCAAGGTGCTGTTAATATCCTTGGCTTTTATAAGTTTGTTCTTGCAGAAGAGTTCTATTTCATCTATGGCTTTTTCCTTTTCTTTCCACCAATTATACCTTTTACTCGTGGCCAGTCCCATGTTATAAGCTTTCTCTGTCAGCCTTCTGTCAGCGTTGTCCTGTCTCAACAGTATTCTGTATTCGGCCCTTGAAGTAAACATGCGATATGGTTCGTCAACGCCTTTTGTCACCAGGTCATCGATAAGAACTCCAATATACGACTCGTCTCTATGCATTACAAAAGTGCTGTCGGCGCTACATTTCATAGCTGCATTTACTCCTGCTACCAGTCCCTGTCCGGCAGCCTCTTCATATCCTGTTGTACCATTGACCTGACCTGCGAAGAAGAGTCCGTCAATTATCTTCGATTCCAACGTATGTTTTAGCTGCGTAGGGTCGAAGAAATCATATTCTATTGCATATCCCGGACGGTAGACTTTCAGCTTGCTGAACGCCGGTATCTGTTTCAGTGCTTCAATTTGTATATCCATTGGGAGCGATGACGAGAATCCATTCAAGTACATCTCGTTGGTGTTGGTACCTTCAGGTTCCAAGAAGAGGGGATGTTGTTCCCTGTCGGTAAATGTGACTAGCTTTGTCTCAATGGAAGGACAGTATCGCGGACCTATTGATTGTATCTGTCCGTTGTATAGTGGTGAGTCTTTAAGTCCGCTTCTGAGAATGTCGTGAACGTTGCTGTTAGTGTTAACCGTCCAGCAAGGCAGTTGGGGCAGTTTGCTTTTTGCCGATTCTATCGCGTATGAAAACCGGTACGGATGTGTTTCTCCCGGTTGTTCTTCCATCAGACTGAAATCCACACTCCTCTTGTCAATGCGTACAGGAGTGCCAGTCTTCATTCTAGCTGTCCGTATACCGTATTTTTTTATGCTTTCTGTAAGTCCTGTTGCTGCTGGTTCGGCTATTCTGCCTCCTGGTATTTTCTTTCTTCCTATGTGTAGCAGTCCGTTCAGGAAAGTTCCTGCCGTAATGACAACAGCCCTTGCTTGTATCTCTGCTCCCCAGATGGTGCTGATGCCTGTTACGGTTTTGTTGTCTGTGAGCAGTTCGCATGCTTGGTCTTGCCAGATGTCGAGGTTGGGCGTATTGTCGAGTGTTTCTCTCCATCTCCAGATGAATTTTCCTCTGTCGCACTGTGCTCTGGGACTCCATACGGCAGGTCCCTTGCCTACGTTTAGCATTCTGAACTGTATGCTGGTGTCATCGGTAACAATAGCTGTTTGTCCGCCAAGTGCGTCGATCTCTCTTACTATTTGTCCCTTGGCTATGCCTCCTATGGCAGGGTTGCACGACATCTGTGCTATCTTATTCATGTCCATAGTCACCAGCAAGGTCTTTGCTCCCATGTTGGCAGCAGCGCATGCAGCCTCACATCCAGCATGCCCGCCTCCAACTACAACCACGTCGTATTTTATTGTCATTATATATATAGCTTTTGGTTTGCAAAGATACGAATAAGCGAGAACAATACAAAACAAAAAATCCTTTTTTTGTTTTTATTCTTGCGTCCATATGGTAGCAAG
>CAMYZK010000046.1 GCA_947303825.1 uncultured Prevotella sp.
TTCTGAGGTTTTGAGGTTCAAGGTCGCTATGCTTTCAGGTCTTTAGGTGATATCACCTCATAACCTTAATACCTCACGACCTTACAACCTGATATTATGCGTTTTCTTTTCTTAAGTTGTTAAGACCCTCACGGACAATTCGTTGCAGTTCGAGCTTCGAGGAATCCACGAACTCAGCCAGCGCAAAGTCCTCAGGGCTCACCTCGTAGATGCCCAGCTGCTCCATCTTGTCGATGTCGCCCGTGATGATGGCCTTGATGAGGTACTCGCCATAGATATCCATCGGCAGCACGCGGTCGTATTCGCCACTCATAATGATGTGACGCTCACCACCTTTTACACGGGCATCGATTGCATATTCCTTCTTCTTACCGAAGAGCCAAGAGAAATAGCTGCGGTTCACGGAGAACTGCTTCAGTCGCGGCATAGCCCAGCCCAGCATCTCATCGGCATCGTCGCCCTCGGGAATGATGGTAATCTCTGACGAGTGAGCCCCGAGGAACCCGTCCTTTGTAGTCTGGCGACCGGTAAGCACATTGCCGTTAATGATGCGCACATGACGATCCTGGTCATAGCTGTTGGCGAGCAACGTCTGTAGCTCCTGACCGACAAGCATATCCACATGACAAGGTTTCTTAACCTCGCTGCCGCATAAGGCCACTGTACGGGTAAGGTTTACCCTGCCCGTGTTGAACAGGCGGCCAATGAAGAGGACAACAGTAGGGTCGCCAATAGTCCACACCATCTCTCCCTTGTTTACCGGCTCGATGTGGTTCACCTGCACACCTACATTTCCCGCAGGGCAGGGACCGTCGAAGACTGCCACTTCCACCCCGTTAAGGGTTGAGATTTGCGAGATGAGAGAGGAGTCTCTGCCCACACCTACAAACACCTTGGTAATCTTAGAGAGAGCCTTCAGTCCGGTAAGGAAGTCCTGTTCCTGACCTTTCACCTCATACTCGAAGTCGCAGGCCAGTGGTTTGTCTCTCAGTGCCGACACAAAGATGTTCTTGGGACGTCCTGGAATGGTGGTGATGGCGTATGGCAGCTGGTTGATGTATCCCAGCAGGCCTGCCTCCAAGATGTGCTCGAAGACTTTTATGCCCTCCATCTTTTCCACGTCCTTCTTACCATAGTCTACATACGTCTGCTCCTTGTCGGCTTCCACCTTTATGCAGAGCACCTTTCTGCGTTCACCACGCTCAATGGCAGTAACCTTACCGCTGACAGGCGAGGCAAACTTCATCAGGGGGTACAGCTTGTTTACGAACAAAGCTTCCCCGGCTTTCACGACATCGCCTTCTTTCACGACAACCTTCGGAGTAACACCCTCGAAGTCGTCTGGAACAAGAGCAAAATGCCCGTTAGACTTCAGATTGAGTTTCTCCTCAGATGCCTTGCCTTTAAGATTAATGTCTAAGCCTTTTCTTAGCTTATAAACAACTGACATAATATTATTAAATAGTATTTTGTAAAGCCTTTTTTACCAATCGCGTGCAAAATTAATAAAAATTAGTAATACAAGGAAAAAATATTTTTTTAAAAATGGCATGGATAGAAGTTTTTATCGTAATTTTGCAAAACGAATAACAGCATGCAAGTATTATTGCAACATCCACTTAGCGAATTGTGAAGATATTAAAGCACATTATCAACTACACTATATGGAGTCTCCTGGCTTTATATATTATGCTGATAGTAGCCATACAGCTTCCTTTCGTTCAGCAGAAGATAGCATCGGCTGTTTCCAGTGCATTATCAGAGAAGCTGGGTACCAAGGTAAGTGTGGAACGTGTAGACCTGGGCCTTCTGAATCGCCTGGTCATCGACGATGTCGTGATATACGACCAAAAAGACAAAGCCATGCTAAGTTCGCGCCGACTGTCGGTGAAGATGGAACTGCTGCCATTACTCAATGGCGATTACAACGTTTCTTCAGCTCAATTGTTCGGTACGCATCTCAATTTGTATCGTGCCGATTCCGCATCGCAGGCAAACTACCAGTTTGCCTTAGATTCATTGTCAACACCCGACAAGAAAGAACCGTCAAAACTAAATCTAAAGTTGGGGTCACTCATTGTCCGCGACTTGTCAATAGACTACAACCAGCAAGACATACCATTAACACCAGGAAGGCTCAACCTGCATCACCTTAGCCTAAAAGACATTAGTGCCCACATATCGTTGCGCACCCTCACTCCTGACTCCATAGATCTTAACGTAAGGCGCTTCGCCATGTCTGAACAGTCAGGACTCAACATCAAGCAACTCTCATTCAAGCTGGCTGGCAACCGTTCCGAGGCATCACTATGCGATATGCGTCTGACACTTCCCGGTTCGTCGCTTGCCATAGACACCGTGAACGCATCTTTTACCAAAGAGATGAGTCTGGCTTCTGCAAAAACAAGCACCACCCTGGCACATGCCACCATAGACCTGAAAGACTTGGCACCCATTCTTCCCGCCAACGTGCCTACAAATCATATCATTAACACTAACATTGCCCTTGGAGGCACCATCGACAGTCTGGAATGGCAATGCCCTTTCCTTAATACAAGCGACGGAAGTCTTACCATTGAGAGCAACGGAAGGTGGTCGAAGCATGGTCTGTCGGAAGCAACAATCGGACGGCTATACATAGACCAAAGCCTGATAACAGAACTAAGCCCACAGCTGCCTGCCAATGTAAAGAACTATGTGGAGCGCATTGGCAACATAGACATGAAGGCAAGCATAGAACTGCCTACCCCAAAAAGAATATACTCTAATGGAACAGTAGAGACAGGTATAGGGCGACTCACCTGGGCAGGCCATACCGACAATAACATCTCACAGTGGCAAGCCAGCGTATCTACCGACAGTATCAGCCTTGGCACACTCCTAGACATCCCTTCTTTAGGAAACATGGCAGCAAGCATTGAGCTAACAGGCAACGGGACGTTGATAGGACTAAAAGGGAATATTGCAAAAATACAGTATAACGGATACGACTACCACAACCTTTCTGTCAATGGCACGTATGGAAGCATGAGCATCAACGGCAAGCTCGACATTGACGACCCCAATCTCACCGCTAGCCTAGAAGGTGAAACAAACAGGCTGGCAACTGGAAGGCATGTCAAAATGACGGGCAAGGTAGAGACAATAACCCCAAAGGCCCTGAACATCTCCAACCGGTGGAACGAAGCCAAGTTCAAGGCCAATGTAAATGCTGATTTCACAGCATCATCATTAGCCGACATACAGGGCGACATTGACCTCAACAACTTCATAATGACCGACAACGACTCGGTCAGTTTCAGTCTGGACAAGCTACACATCAATGCCAATGCCAGCGACGGCACACACTACTACCAAATGACAAGCGATTTCGGCAGCATACTGCTTCAAGGGTATGTGAGCCTAGCCACCTTGCCTCAGAGCCTTTCAGCAATAATGCCGAACAATGCCAACGGCAAGCGTAAGGGCGACAACAACTTCACCATATCAGCCCATCTTACAGACAGCAAGTGGATCCAGAGGCTCCTCGGCATAGACCTTAAGCTTGACGGACAGCTGAAAATGGATGCCAAGGTTGACGACGCAAGAGAGATAGTGGAGATAGATGCCAGCGCGCCATCCTTTGCCTATGGCTCAGCATCATTCAAGAATGCCATGATTAACATGAGGAACAAGGGTGACAGCACCCAATGTAATTTGGAACTCACTCACCTCACGGCAAAGGGAAACCCCATCTTCCTCAATCTTCAGGCAAACACCCAGCCAGGCGGAGCACTCGCCTCATCGCTGGCTCTAACTACCGACAATGCCGACGGAGGCACCATCCATACTGTTACTACTCTATACGACAACGACAACGGCATTCGTGAAGCCCATGCCCGTGTGCTGCCGTCGGTGCTCAAGGCCAGGGGGTCTGTATGGGAAGTGCAGCCCTGCGACATAGTATATTCGGAAAAGCGCCTGCTGATAGACCACTTCACCATGCAACACAATGACGAATACCTTACCATAGACGGCATTGCCTCAACACAGCTGCGCGACACACTTAAAGTAGATTTTCAAGGTATAGACATATCATACCTGCTCGACTTGGCAAACTTCAGGGCTGTCAAGTTTGGAGGCAAGGCAGATGGTCAGGCACAACTATGCCAAGCCTTCAGCAATTTCTCGGCCAAAGGCGACATCGCCATCGACAGATTCTTCTTCCAACAGGCACCAATGGGCTCGTTGGAAGCCCATGCCGAGTGGAAGCCTAACGACAAACAGATTGAACTGGAAGCATTCATTGATGCCGGACCCGACTCGCTTACCTTCGTAAACGGATTCATCTCCCCACCTCGCAAGGAACTCGGACTCGACATCATGGCACGCGGCTCGAACATCGGATTCGTACACTCGTTTACAAAGAGTTTCTTAAAGAACATCTCAGGTCAAGCTTACGGAGACCTGCACCTTGGCGGACCACTTAAAAGCCTTAACCTGACAGGCAATGTTACAGTAAGCGGACAGGCATCGGTAACACCGCTGGGCACCACATACACCTTCAGTGAAGACACTGTATTCCTATCTCCCGGCACTATAGCATTCCGCAATTTCACCGTCAACGACCGTGACAACCACCACGGCACGCTCAACGGTGCTATCAGCCATACCCATTTCAAGAATATCACATTCAACCTCTCAGCCGATGCCAGCAACCTGCTGGTCTACAACTTCCCAATGACCGAAAACGGAGGAGCAATAGGAGGAACGGTGTGGGCCGATGGACATGCTGACATGCACGGGCGGCCAGGCGAGGTGCTGATAGACTGTGATGTCATACCCTCACCATCTTCGGTGTTTATCTATAACGCTGCCAATCCCGACGGCATAAGCAGACAGCAGTTTATTACATGGGGAGAGGACAGACCGTTGTCATCCGAAAGAGGCACAATAGCCACTGCCCACAAACCGAACGAAGCCCCATCAGGGGCAGCGGGAGGAGCTTC
Source organism: uncultured Prevotella sp. (assembly GCA_947303825.1). Taxonomy (GTDB): domain Bacteria; phylum Bacteroidota; class Bacteroidia; order Bacteroidales; family Bacteroidaceae; genus Prevotella. The sequence goes on from CAMYZK010000046.1 coordinate 4,989, forward strand.
GCGCGGAGACCTTAGGATGAACCTGCGTATCAATGCCACACCCGAAGCCACACTGCGCCTGCTCATGGATCAGAATTCTGGCGATGTCATCTCACTGCAAGGCAATGGTACGCTTAGGGCTTCCTACTACAACAAGGGCGCTTTCCAGATGTTCGGCACCTACAACATTGAGGGAGGTGTTTACAGCATGACTATACAAAACATTCTGAAAAAGAACTTCAGCTTCCAGCCAGGAAGCTCGATAGTCTTCGGAGGAGACCCACTGCAGGCAGCTCTGCATCTGAAAGCTCTCCACACGGTAAACGGCGTGTCGCTTTCCGATCTCGGGCTAGGCAACTCGTTCACCAGCAACACCATACGCGTAAACTGTCTTATGAACATACTGGGCTCCGCCGGTGAACCCAGTGTAGAGTTCGACCTCGAAATGCCAACCCTCAACAATGAGGAACAGCAGATGATACGTTCCATCATAACAAGTGAACAAGAGCTGAACCAGCAAGTGGTATATCTGCTAGGAATAGGACGCTTCTACACCCAAGGAGCAAACAACGCATCCTCACAAGCCTATGGGCAGACCGAGCTAGCCATGCAGAGCCTTCTCTCAGGAACGGTATCCTCACAGATAAACCAGCTGCTGTCGCAAGTAGTAAAAAACGACGACTGGAACTTTGGTGCCAATATCTCCACAGGCAACGAGGGCTGGCACAACGCCGAATATGAAGGACTGGTTAGCGGACGCATGCTCACCGGCAGACTACTACTCAACGGACAGTTCGGGTATAGAGACAATGCCACCCAAGCCACGCCTTCGTTTATCGGAGACTTCGACATCCGCTACCTGCTAACACCCAACGGCAGTCTGGCACTGAAAGCCTACAACCAAACCAACAACAGATACTTCACCCACTCATCACTCAACACCCAAGGTATTGGCATCATCATGAAAAAAGATTTCAATGGCCTGCGAGATCTTTTCAGCATTAGAAGGAAAAAGAACGAAAACCGCTGACAGGCACTTTTCAAGAACCATTGTCCCTTTCACTCCGTCCGACAAAGTCGGCTCACTCACACTATTCAAGTAGCCTTACTGTTGGCCACCCATCATCCGTCCATACTACGGGGCGCTGGATGAGAATGCTGGCACCGTTCATCTTGGCAGAATAACCGTGGCAGATGAAAAGCGTCTTACCCGAGGGCGTGTCGTAAACTGCGCAGTGACCGGCAGCTTCATACTCTCTTTTGTCGCCTTCCAACAGCAGTTCTCCCCCACCCTCGGTCATAAGTCTTCCCTTTCTGTCAGTGTAAGGACCGTCAACGCTACGTGACCGACCTACCGCTATGCGGTAGGTACTTTTTGAGCCTCGGCAGCAATAGTCCCACGACACGAAGAGGTAATACCACCCGTTGTGCTTCAGTATGAAGGGGGCTTCAATGGCGTTGCGGCCTGCATAGCGTGATGTGGGGTTGGGGTCAGCGCTTAGCGTGTCACGCAGGGCAACACGCCGGGCAATGGTTTTAGGTATAGAGCCCAAAGCTAAGGAGTCTCCACTATTGTCTTTGCCAACCTTAACTGCATTTAAACGGGCTACCTGTATACCATCCCAGAAAGACCCCCATGCTAGCCATAGCTCATCGTTGTCACCGACGACAAAGGCTGGGTCGATGGCATTCCAATTGTCGCGGTCTCCACGCGAGGCGACAAGGCATCCTTTGTCGTTCCATGCTCCGTCAAGGCGGCTGGCAGTCATCAGACCTATGGCCGACGTATTCTTACCAAAGGTGCTACAGCTGTATGCCAGCAGCCATCGGCCGTTCCAGCGCACTATGTCGGGAGCCCAGACATGACCCTGGAAGCCAGGCACCGAGTCGCGTGTCCATTCAGGAATATGCTCAATAAAGGGTGTAGGCTGCACCACCCATGTTGTCTGATTACGAGAAGTTGCCCACTGAAGACCGTGACCGGTAGAGAGCAGGTAACAGGTACCATCCTCCCATGCCATTACGGGGTCGTGAACCATAATGGTATCCGTGACAAAGGCCATCTGCCTGCCATGATGAGAGCGTCGGCCGGGCTGAGAAGCCATCTGCAAAGGCAAAAGCAGCAGTATAGCAGGAATAATCCTTGTTAGTTTCATTTCGAATAGTTTTTATTGCTGCAAAGGTATACATTTTTAGTGTTTTTTCAGTGAGCAAACAAAAAAAAAGACCTGTTTTTTATTATATTTATAAAAAATGTGTATCTTTGCATCAAAATTAGAGTTACCATAACAATGCGACTAACATTACTGTTTGTTCTTGCTACCATTTTATCTGTTGGCAAGGCCCATTCTCAGGCAGGCCACTATTATGCATCAGACAGATTCTCAAGCGGGCTTATCAATGCTATCTGCCAAGACAGTTATGGCTTTATCTGGATAGCCACCGACTATGGCCTTAACAAATTCGACGGATACACCTTCACCACCTATCGCCATCTGTCAAACGACACCACCTCACTATGCAGCAACTCTGTGGTGAGCCTGCACTGTGACCAGAAAGGACAGCTGTGGGTGGGTACAAGCAAAGGTCTGGACCGCTACGACTACGGAGAAGACCTCTTCCAACATATCTATTACCACAAGGACTTGCATCCACGCGTGATGAAAATCCAACCCTGGGACGGCGACACCCTGCTGGTAAGTACTGCCGGATACGGCCTCTTTTGCCTGACTGGGAAAAAAATGCAACGTCTCAATAGCCGGTTCACCTCTGACGAGGAAAACGGTCACTTCGGAAGCATCTTCCGCGACAGCTACAGACGCATCTGGAAATGCGGCACTGGCAGCGTGATAACCGTGAAAGACCGTAGCGGACACATAACAGTCCTCCACTCTCACTCAGGAAATGTGATTGAGGTGATTGAAAGACTGGGCGAGCCCATCATTGTTTGTCAGAAAGGACTGCTGAAGTATGCCGACGGAAAACTGTCAGAATATGGTATAGACCTAAGCCAGTGTGGCACAGACATTGTAATAAACCAGATATTCAAAGACAACAACGAAGATATATATATAGGTACAAGGGGTGATGGTCTGTTCCTGTTGAAAAAAGGCAGCAACAAGCTGGAGCGCGTAGAGTGCTTCACCCGCGACTTCAACCTCAACACAGCCAAGGTATGCGCCATCGCCAAAGACCGGCAAGGCAACCTGTGGGTGGGCTGCCAGCCCAAGGGCCTGGTGATGATACCCAGCGTGCAGCCACAGTTTCACTCATGGAGTTTTGCGGCACAGGGCATAAGCTTGCATTCCACCATAACATCGATTTGCGAGGGCAGCAATGGCGAATTGTGGTGCACGGTGCAGGGAAACGGCATCTATGGCTTTAACAGCCGTGGCAACGTGGTAGCTAAAGCCAAGGGACCCATGGGGGCTGAATTCATATTCCGCGACAGCCAGAAAAGATACTGGGTAGGCACCAGCGACGGTTTATATGAATACGAGCCGACAACCGGGCAGACTTCAAGGCGCGTCACATTCGACTGTGACAAATTCAACGACATGACAGACGACGGCAACGGCAACATCTACATATCCACGTTCTCGAAGGGCTTCTGTGTCTTCAACACTTCGACAGGACAGTTGCGCAACTTCAATTCCTCACAAAAGGACTCTGTACGCGGATGGCTATGCAACAACTGGGTGATGGCCATGATGCCCGACCACAATGGGAACATCTGGCTGGCAACATCAAGTGGTGTGTCGTGCTATAACCCTAAAGCCGACAGCTTCCGCTCGCAAGGATGGCATCAGCTCATCAATGGAGTGATGTGCTACTCACTCTGTGAGACAAAACAGGGCGACGTGCTTATCGGAACAGACCAGGGAATATACATCTACAAACAAGGAGAAAAGGACGCAGAACTCTTCCCGTCGGGGGAAGAGCTATGCGACAAAGTAGTATGCTACATAGTACAGGCCAACAACGGTGACATCTGGTGTAGCACGTCAGCAGGACTATGGCAGTATGATTCAAGAAAAGGCAAGTTCATAGGCCACTTCAACGGCAATGGACTAATTACCAAGGAATACATAAACTGCGTAGGTCTGCACACCGACAACGACAACATTTTCTTTGCTACAAACGACGGAATAACCTCTTTCAGCCCGTCGGACATAAAACCAGGGCATGGCAGCCTGCCTGAAATTAAGCTGACAGACTTCCTCATTGCAGGCAACTCGGCAAACATCCGAACCGAGTCACACGGACAAGTGGTAATGCAAGGACCGGTCATAGACAATACACGTTTCAGCGTGTCGTATCTGGACAACAGCATTACTTTGAAGTTCTCGCTGCTTGACTACAGCAACCCTTCAAACATCATCTACGAATACCGCATAGGAGGGGGTGCCTGGACACAGAACCCCGAAGGGCAGAACGCTATCATGGTGAGCCACCTGCAACCGGGCAAATACCGTATTGAGGTACGCGCGCTGCTGTCGGGGACATATAGTCCTGTAAAGGTCATTACTATTGAGGTGGCACCACCCTGGTATCAGTCTACACTGGCCCGTATCATCTATGCCTTACTTGGCATCAGCTTTCTGCTGTTCCTCGGTTGGGCATATCGCAGACGTGCCCGTCAACAGATGAACGAGGAGAAAATGAAATTCCTTATCAATGCCACTCACGACATACGCTCCCCGCTCACGCTCATCATGTCGCCGCTGGCCAACCTCCGGCGCCGCCTTTCACAGGGTGCAACGATGGAAGATGCCCTGCGCGACGTGGACACCATAGAACGCAATGCAAAGCGAATACTTACCCTGGTAAACCAGATCCTTGACGTAAGAAAGATTGACAAGCAGCAGATGCACCTGCACTGCAGCAAGACCGACCTGATAGCATTTGCGCGAGGGGTGTTCAAGATGTATGAGTACAACGCCAAAGAGCACAACATCACATTCCAGCTACAGGCAGAAGGACTTAGCCGCCTGGATGTATGGATAGACCGATCGCAATTCGACAAAGTAATCTCCAACCTGCTATCCAATGCATTCAAATACAGTTCAGAAGGCGGCATTATCACAGTAGCTATAGCTCAGGACGGTGAATGGGCAAGGCTCAAAGTAACAGACAATGGTACAGGCATGGAAAACGACGCCCTTAAGCATATCTTCGACCGATTCTATCAGGGTGACAACTCACGGCGCATGAACGTCAAGGGCACTGGCATTGGCCTTAACCTCTGCAAGATGATTGTTGACATGCACCACGGCACCATAACTGCAGAGAACCGTACAGATGGCCACGGGGCAGTATTTACCGTGAGCCTGCCACTTGGCAACGCCCACCTGAAACCAGAGGAGATAGAAGAACATCCAACAGAGACAGCAGAGACAAAGACAGTAATCCCCACTCAGTCTTCGTCGCGCAGAAGAGTGCTCATAGTAGACGATGATGAAGAGATAAGGCAGTATATCTCCAGCGAACTGAGCCACTACTACAAGTTCTCCGCATGCTCTAACGGAAAGGAAGGTCTCAAAGAGCTTCTAACCAACGACTATGACTTGGTAGTAAGCGATGTCATGATGCCCGAGATGGACGGATTCACCATGCTACGCATGATAAAGACCAACATAAACATTTCTCACATACCCGTGATCATGCTCACCTCAAAGGCCGACGTGGGCAACCGCCTGGAAGGTCTGGAGCGAGGTGCCGACGCATTCCTGGCAAAGCCATTTAACATGGAGGAGCTGCATGCCACCATTGAAAACCTTATCCAGACACGACTGAGGCTGAAAGGGAAGTTTACAGGAGCGCAACTGCAGGCCGACAAAGTAGAGCAGATAGAAGTTAAGGGTAACGATGAACAGCTGATGGAACGCATAATGAAAGCAATCAACAAGTATATGTCCGACAGCGACTTCAACGTAGAGATGCTATGCCAGGAGGTAGGTATCAGCCGTGCGCAGCTGCACCGAAAGATGAAGGAGATGACAGGCCTGTCTACAAGCGAATTCATACGCAACATACGCCTGGAGCAAGGAGCACGCCTGCTGAAAGAGCAAAAGGTGAACATCACCCAGGTGGCGTATCTTGTAGGATTCTCAAATCTGGCACATTTCAGTACGGTTTTCAGAAAGCACTTCGGCGTTACTCCTACAGAATATGCAGAAAAAGCAGATAAGGCATAGGAAGAGCCTAGTAATAGCATAAAAAAGTTTTTTTGAAAAAAAATGAGCAAAAGTTTTGTCAGTTTCAAAAAAAGTATTACCTTTGCACCCGCAATCAAGAGAGATGCACTTTTTTCTAAAGTAAATGCGGAAATAGCTCAGTTGGTAGAGCACAACCTTGCCAAGGTTGGGGTCGCGGGTCCGAGTCCCGTTTTCCGCTCCACAAGATGAACAAAAGAGCGAGTATGAGAGAAGGCTCTCATACTTGAAAATGCCCAGGTGGCGGAATTGGTAGACGCGCACGTTTCAGGTGCGTGTGCC
>CAMYZK010000047.1 GCA_947303825.1 uncultured Prevotella sp.
CAGCCATTCGCTGAGAATGACCTCAACCGTGTTACTATCTGCATAGCAGAGTAATGGCATCAAGCCAATATTTCTGAAACCGATAATCCTGTCTTGCATCTTATCACCCCTCGGGGCATTGGATGCAAGACGGGTTTTTCTATCACATATTATTCTTTTAAAATGAAAAGATTGTTTTTCTTCTTTACCGCACTCCTTTCCACGGCTGCTGCTTCTGCACAGTTGGGGGGCAATGGCTACTACCGCGTGCAGAACTTCAGCTCAGAACGGTATATCATTATGGTCGACAACAAGACCAAGGGTGCGAATGTTACCGGCAATGACTACGACCTCAACGCACTGCGCACGAAGAAGCCGTTCAGCTCTATTGCCGACGACCCCTGCTCTATATACTATATTGAAAGCAAGGGTGGCAACCAGTACAACCTTAAGGCGCAGGGTACTGATGCCTATCAGGTGGTGGGCCGCTATATCACTGTTACCAAGACAACGGTTATCAATGGTGTGCAGACTTATTTTGCTTCAGGCACAGTAGGAGGACAGACGGCCAAGCTGGCCGACCAGCAGAATACCACAAAGGCCCTTGGCTCGCTCGTGGTTAACGGACAGGGCACGTTCAACAACTGGAAGATACTGCCCGTCTCGGCTACCGACGACGGCAACTATTTCGGTGTTACACCAGAGTTTACAGTCGGTGGACAGCGCTACACCTCTCTTTTTGCCTCTTTCCCCTTTACTCCCTATTCAAGCGGAGTGAAGACATTTATTGTTACCAAGATAGACGACGATATGGCCGTTTGGCAGGAGGTGGAGGGCAAGATTGCTGCTTCTACACCAGTCATCATTGCTGTTCCGGGAGCCACTGCTTCCGACAACCGCCTGTCTATTGAGCTTCAGGATGGTACAAAGCCGGCCGGAAACTTGTTGAAGGGTCTTTACTTCAACAATTCCGACATCTATTCTGAACAGAACTTCCATTACAATGTCACTCCTTACGACCCAGTGACGATGCGCCTGCTTGGTGTCACATCACAGGGTAAGCTGGGCTTTGTAAAGGCATCTGTGGCTACCGTTCCGCGCAACAGGGCCTATATTACTGTTCCAGCTGGCTCGCCCGATGAGATAACGCTGGTCACACAGGCTGAGTATGAGGCTGCCATTGCTGCCGACCGTGTCACCGTAACGGCTAAGAGTTATACCCGGACCTACGGAGATGCCAACCCCACTTTTGAATATACCGTAGAAGGCACACTCAAGGGGGGGGCTCCTGCTGTCTCCTGCAGTGCTACCGCCGAGTCGCCTGTCGGCACCTATCCCATCGTGGTGTCTAAGGGTGGGTCTACCAACCGCACCTTTAACGGTGTTAACGGTACGCTCACCATCACCAAGGCGCCGCTCACCATCACTGCCCGCAGCTATACCATCAAGCAGAATGAACAACTGCCTGTCTTTGAGGCCGATATAACAGGCTTCAAACTAGGACAGACGGACGGCGTGCTGAAGTCCAAGCCTGTACTCAGTTGCACCTTGCCCGAGGGTACCTTTATCCCTGAAGGAACTTACGAAATCACTGTCAGTGGTGCTGTTGCAGACAACTATTCCATGAATTATGTGCCCGGCAAGCTTACTGTCATCAAGGCCGACCCCATCACCGTCACTGCCACCAATCTCTCGAAAGTATATGGCGACGCTATGCCTAGCCTTACTTGGACTGTCAGCGGAGGTTCTTTAAAGGGTACACCACAGCTTAAGTGTGAGGCTACCGAGGCTTCTGTGCCTGGTACCTACACCATCACTATTGAGAAAGGTACCCTTGACGACTATCCCAACCTGCAGTTCGTCGGTGGTACGCTTACCATCACAAAGGCAGCCCTGACAGCCTCTGTTGCCGATGCCTCACGCATCTATGGCGACGAGAACCCGGAGTTTGCAGTATCCTATAGCGGGTTCCTCCTTTCCGACGATGCCTCGTCACTTACTACTCCTGCTTCCGCTGCCACCGAAGCTACCGTTGCTTCGTCGGTTGGCACATACGATATCGTTGTCTCTGGTGCAGCGTCGCAGTGCTACGACATTGCCTATAAGAACGGTACACTCACTGTTGAGAAGGCTACACTTCAGGCTTCGGTGGGTAATTATTCACGTGAAGAGGGGCAGCCCAACCCAGAGTTTGTCATCCTCTATGAAGGCTTCCGCAATGGCGACGATGAAAGTGTTCTCTCCGTCAAGCCTGTGGCAACTACTGTTGCCGACGAGACAAGTGCCGCCGGTGAATATGAAATCATTGTCAGCGGCGGTGAGGCACAGAATTATGCCTTCACCTACGTTGCTGGTCGCCTGGTAGTGCAGGCTTACAACGGTATTGCTACTGTCATCTTTGCAGCCCCTGTAGATATCTACACCATCGCAGGGCGCCTCGTCCGCGCTGGTGTCACCACTACTTATGGCCTGCCGCGCGGCATCTATGTGGTCAATGGCCGCAAGATTGTGGTTCGCTGATATTTGTAGTCGTATACATGTGCTTTTTAGGAGTTTCCTTACAAAGAGTAGGGAAACTCCTATCTTCATTTAGGGGAAAACCCTTCCGTATGCTCATAACAAGAACTACCTTTGCAATAATTAATTCCAATAACTGAAAAGTCTATGAAAAAAGTTTTGTTTGTTCTTGTGATGGCAGCACTGCCACTGCTGAAGCTTGCAGCCCAGCCGCCCATCTCGCTCCGTCAGCTCTTCGATGTTGAGCAGGATGCCGACCCCCGCAAAATGTTTGCCGGTACTGAGATTAAGGAAATGGCCTATTGTCGCTTTTTTGGCATGATAACGCTGATGACCTTCGGAAAGAACATGGAGTTTGACTCCTCTGGATTCCCTAACCTTAAGCCTAAGGGCAGCGACGCCATAGGACTTGCTTACCATGGCGACTGGGGCTCACCCCGCCTGGTGTTTAACAACAGGAAATGGATTGCAGACTATCAGAAGGAGGCACAGGCTATGGGCTTCAAGGTGACGGGAAGATACAGAAAACTTCTTGACGAGATGATGTATGTAAACGAGAAGTATGATACCATAGATCTCACCCGTAAGACTGCCGATGGCAGCAAGGAGTACATCACTATCATCCTATACAAGGATATTTTTCACATCATTCACGGAGTCCAATAACATCAACCCCCATCACTTACTATGAAATCATTTCTCATTACTATGCTCTTTTCCTTTGCTGCCTTTTTATCATCTAACGCTCAGCAAGGAAACGATATCACGCTAAAGCAGGTGTTCCGGGTCATTGCCGATGAAGATCCAATGGAGGTGCTCTCTGAAACCAACCTCAGAGAGTACGCCTATCACCGCTTCAACGGCAGCCTCTATGGTATGGCATACGGCTATAATGTCGACTACGACATACATAATCCCTATTTTATGACCCACAATCAAGGCAAGAGTGTCATCTTTGTCTACACACCTGATGTTGACAACTGGATTCTCTCGTTCACCGAGAAGGATATGCTGAAAGGCTATCTAGCCGAAGCTGTTGACATGGGATTCAAGTTCAACGGACCCGAAGAAGGTGTCAAGGAAACAGGAAAAGAAGGCGAGACAATCATCAACTACAATTTGACACAGCCCAACCTTGGCAGTACATTCTATAATGCTCTTGGTATCCTGGAGTTTCCTGATAAGGTAATGCTCCACGTTTATCATCAGGAGAAATAGTCCGTCTCAGAAGCACAACAGGAACCGCAGTACGCTATTAATACATACAGTAGTGCTACTCATACTACTGATGCTACTGGTGCTACTGGGCACTGACAGTCAGTGAGTTACCGGTAGCACCATTCTCATCATCGCACTACTGGTGCCGCTACTCGTTCCGTAGGGGCAATTCCCTACGCTGTGTTATTTGACCCCGTAGGGGTCTGGCAACCCCCTGAAAGAAAGGGCGAAATAACCTAGCACAGGGGCTGCCCCTGTGTCTGATCCATTTGATCAAAAGCTACTCGCCCTACCAAGTAAAACAAGTTGTTTTACTGAATAAGGGGCCTCCTTTTTGAAAAATGAGCAGCCTTTTTTCACAAAACTCGTGCCCTTTTCTGTTGCTGGACCGCGTAAGCAACACCTTTCCCATCCCTGACAGTCCAGAGAAGCCTTTTCTGTCGGCAAAAGGCCGGTATCTGTAGTAGCTCCAGCAGTAGCTCCAGTAGTAGCATGTTGCAACATCGTAAATGCTTGATAGTCAGGGGTCAGTAGCACTAGTAGCACCAATAGTACAATCAGATGAAAGATGAAAAATGATAGATAATAGATAACAAAAATGCCCCTGATAAGGGGCTAATAACCTAGCACAGGGGCTTGCCCCTGTGACCCTACGGTTATGGTTCTGTGTTCAGAAGAGTCGGCGCGTTAAACGAAAGTTTAGCACCGGAAACACCTTGAACTTTTTTATGATGTTTACGTAGTCGCCCACCTTGCCACGCACGTTCTCTACGTCGTTCACAAGGTCGGTGCCATCGTGGGTCACAATCTTCGGAGTGCCTCCCCAGAACATTGCTCCGCAGTCGAACGACACCTGCCAGCGGGTATCTTTCTTGAGCAGCTTGCCCCCGTAGCCAAAGCCCAGGTAGGGTTTTATCTTCTTGGCGTATGCCCAGGCTTTCACCAGCGAGTTCTCGTCGGGGGTCATCCTGTAGGCGTCGCCCTTCTTGTGTTTCACGTCGCCCTTGGCGTGAATAATGTCGCCCGGCTCGTAGTAGTTGTCGCCTATCACACTGGGATAGTCCAGGTCATAGTAGACATCCTCTTCGTAGTAGATGTCACGCTTATAGTCACCTATATGTATGCTCATCTTTCCATAGTTGAGAATCTTTTCGGCAACATCGTCATTATACAGGCTTACATCGCCGTAGGTTATGAAGGGCTCGTTGCGCAGTGATTTCTCATATAGGTTGTTGTATATGCTCACGGCCATCAGTGAGGGCATGTCTTCTAGCATGTTTATTGCCTCGGCTACCTGCCTGTTACCGGCAAAGACACCGGCCGTGAAATGCCAGTGCTTGTTGTGCAGAGGGCGAACGTCTATCATCAGACCCCAGTTCCAGTAGGTGGGCTTGCCGTTCATGGATACCACGTTGTCTACCTTGTTGCCGGTAAACCCTTCAAGAAGCCCAGACAGCTTGTTGAATTTTGCCTGGCTGGTGGCTGGGTCTTCACCTACGTCAACGCCGAAGTGCATGGCATGGGTGAAATGCGGCATTGTGGCATAGCTGGCGCGAACAGAGAATACATCATTAATGGGCATCGATACATCGAAACCCACACCAGTGGTGCCAGTTGTCAGCGACAAGTCGAGATGCTTAAATGGCCTTGTCGCAGCAACGTCCTCCGTGCTTGTCGGCATCTGTCCCAAGGCAGTCATGCACACAGTCAGCACTGTTAATAAAAGAAGTATCCTTGCTCTCATTCTTATTAGTTGATGCAAAACTATAAAAAAAACTTGATACAGCCAAAAATATCAAGATTTTTTTTCTACAACAGCGTTTTTTTTGCCTGAATGAAAAAAAAATCTCCAAAAATTTGGTCGTTTCATTTATTCTTCTTACCTTTGCACCCGATTTCAGAAAGATACCCTGGCACAATGCCTTTGCGGTGCTTGATGAAGGGCGTTTAGCTCAGTTGGTTTAGAGCATCTGCCTTACAAGCAGAGGGTCGGCGGTTCGAATCCGTCAACGCCCACAGGTAAAAAGACTGAAGTAGATAAGTATTTGAATGATGCGGCTAGTCCGCTTTTTTTGTTAAAATAAGTCACGACGACGCTCTAAAACAGCGATAACCCAAGACTCAAGCTATGAAACTTACAGCACTGACTGCCGTCTCGCCTATCGACGGCCGTTACCATGGAAAGACAGAAACACTATCAGACTTTTTTTCTGAATATGCGCTCATACGCTACCGCCTTAGGGTGGAGGTAGAGTATTTCATCGCGCTCTGCGAGCTGCCATTGCCCCAGCTGGCACAGTTTCCCCATGACTTCTTCCCAAGCCTGCGTGCCATCTACGAGAAGTTTACTCCCGAAGATGCACAGCGCGTAAAAGATATTGAGGCGGTCACCAACCACGATGTGAAGGCCGTGGAGTATTACATCAAAGAGAAGATGGATGAGTTGGGCGCCTTGCCGCTCGGTGGCAAGGAAAAGAACTTCGTCCACTTCGGTCTCACCTCGCAGGACATCAACAACACCTCTGTGCCTCTTTCTGTCAAGGAGGCTCTCGAACAGCAGTTCATACCTATGGTAGAGGAGCTGATAGACCAGCTTAACGACTACGCACAGCAGTGGCGCAATGTGCCGATGCTGGCACGTACTCATGGGCAGCCGGCTTCGCCCACACGTCTGGGAAAGGAGCTGATGGTATATGTCTATAGGCTGGAAGAGCAGCTCCGCGCACTGCGCGACGTGCCCTTCACTGCAAAGTTCGGAGGTGCCACGGGCAACTTCAATGCTCACCATGTGGCCTATCCCGATATAGACTGGAAGGTCTTTGCCGACAATTTCGTGTCCGAGGTGCTAGGGCTGGAGCGTGAGCAGTACACCACGCAGATTTCCAACTACGACCACCTGGCTGCCGTCTTCGATGCCATACGCCGTATCAACACCATCGTCATAGACCTCGACCGCGATATATGGATGTATATCTCGATGGACTACTTCAAGCAGCGCATCAAGAAAGGCGAGGTGGGCTCCAGTGCCATGCCCCACAAGGTAAACCCCATCGACTTTGAGAACTCTGAGGGAAATATGGGCATTGCAAACGCCATTCTCGCTTTCCTGGCACAGAAGTTGCCAGTCAGCCGGTTGCAGCGCGACCTCACCGACAGCACCGTATTGAGAAATGTGGGCGTGCCGTTGGGACATGCTGCCATTGCGCTGCAGAGCACGCTGAAGGGACTGCGCAAGCTCATTCTCAATGAGCAGAAGCTGCACGACGACCTCGAACAGATGTGGCCCGTAGTGGCTGAGGGCATACAGACCATACTCCGTCGTGAGGGCTATCCCAATCCCTACGAGGCACTGAAGCAGCTTACACGTACCAACGAGCGTATCACCGCCGAGTCAATCGCTGACTTTATCACTACTCTTGATGTCTGCGATGACGTAAAGAAGGAGCTGTCGCTCATAACTCCGCAAAACTACACAGGCATCTGACCTGCATATTGGGAGTGACATAAATAAAAAAGTATTACCTCCGGGTAGAAGGAGATTAAAAAAGAAAAGAATAAGGCCGCGAGGCTCATAAATATTTATCATCATGGAACAAGAGAACGAAAAAATTCAGGATTCGCTCAGCACTAACGACGAGCAGAAAAACACTACCCCAGGCCGTGAATTCCGTCCTGCACCAGGACGCTCTCCGCGCCCACGCATCCATACGGCATCACAGCATCCCGCCACGGGCAGCTATGAGCGCCGCACATTCAACCGACGTGACAACGCCGACGAAGGTGCCTTCCGTCCAGAGGGCTTCGGAGCATCACTCCAGTCTGGACAGCAGCGCCAGTTTCGCCCGCGTACATCTTTTAATAATAATGGCTACCAGCAGCACCAGCAGCCATACTATCAGCAGCGTCCGCGCTATGGGCAGGACGAAGAGGGCCAGCAGCGTCCGCGCTTCTCACACCCCTCGACCGACGGTGCCCAGATGGGCACACGGCAGTATCAACCTCGTACCAACTATTCACAGCAGCCGCGTCCGCGCTACGGACAGCCTGCCGACAATGGCCGCCAGTATCAACAGCGTCCACGCTACAGCGGTCAGCGTCCTAACGACGGGGGGTACGGCTACCAGCAGCGGCCCTACGGACAGCAGGGCGGATTCCAGAAACCGCGTCGTCCGCGCACTTCTGACTACGATCCCAACGCAAAGTACTCTATGAAGAAGCGTATTGAGTACAAGGAGATTCACTTCGACCCCAATGAGCCGGTACGTCTCAACAAGTTCCTGGCAAATGCTGGTGTGTGCTCACGTCGTGAGGCCGACGAGTTCATACAGGCTGGCGTCGTCACCGTCAATGGCAATGTTGTTACCGAGCTGGGCACAAAGGTGCTGCGCACCGACGAGATTCGTTTCCACGACCAGCCCGTCAGCATAGAGAAGAAGGTCTACGTGCTCCTCAACAAGCCGAAGGACTATGTCACCACTAGCGATGACCCGCAACAGCGCAAGACCGTCATGGACCTCGTGGCCGATGCATGCTCCGAGCGTATTTATCCCGTGGGACGCCTCGACCGCAACACCACCGGCGTGCTGCTGCTCACCAACGATGGCGACCTCGCTTCCAAGCTCACGCATCCTAAGTACCTTAAGAAGAAGATTTACCATGTGTACCTCGACCACAACGTCACCGCTCACGACCTGCAGCAGATAACAGAGGGCATACAGCTCGATGACGGGGAGATACGCGCCGACGATGTGCAGTATGCATCGCCTACCGACAAGAAGCAGGTGGGCATTGAAATCCACTCTGGGAAGAACCGCATCGTAAGACGTATCTTTGAGGCTCTGGGCTATAAGGTGATAAAGCTTGACCGTGTTCAGTTTGCCGGACTCACCAAGAAGAACCTCCGACGTGGTGACTGGCGTTACCTCACCGAGGAAGAGGTAGACCGACTCCGCATGGGAGCGTATGAGTGAGTTAAGAGTGAAGAGTGAAGAGTGAAGAGTGAAGAGTTAAGAGTTAAGAGTGAATATATTCATAGCTTATGAAACGTACTAAGATCATCGACGTGCTTCAAAGCACCGAATACGGGCAGACCGTCTGCGTTAAGGGATGGGTGCGTACCCATCGCTCTGGTAAGAATGTCGATTTCATTGCCCTCAACGATGGCTCCACCATCAAGAACGTCCAGCTAGTTGTCAACCCCGCCGCCGTCACCGTTCAGGGAGGCCCCGCTGCCGCTCCAGTGCAGGGCGGTTCCGCCGCCCTGTCTCTCAAAGACATCACCACCGGTGCTTGCATCTGTGCTGAGGGCATCCTCGTGGAGAGCCAAGGCTCTGGCCAGGCCAGTGAGATTCAGACCACTGCCATCACCATCTATGGCACCTGCGACAACACCTACCCCATGCAGAAGAAGGGCCAGACCTTCGAGAAGATGCGTGAGAACGCCCACATGCGCCTGCGCACCAACGTCTTCGGAGCCGTCATGCGCATACGCCACAATATGGCTATGGCTATACATACCTATTTCCACGAGCATGGCTTCTACTATTTCCATACCCCTCTCATCACCGCTAGCGACTGCGAGGGAGCTGGAAACATGTTCCAGGTGACCACAAAGAACCTCTACGACCTGAAGAAAGACGAGAACGGCAGCATCATCTACGACGACGACTTCTTCGGAGAGCAAACCAGCCTCACCGTCTCAGGACAGCTGGAGGGCGAGCTGGGTGCCACCGCTCTGGGGGCCATATACACCTTCGGACCTACTTTCCGCGCAGAGAACAGTAACACCCCGCGCCATCTGGCCGAGTTCTGGATGGTGGAGCCCGAGGTGGCCTTCATCGATCAGGAAGAGCTCATGGACCTCGAGGAAGACTTTATAAAGTACTGCGTGCGCTGGGCTCTGGAGAAGTGCAAGGACGACCTGCAGTTTATCAACGACAATAAGTTCATCACGCCCAACCAAGACCTCATCCCTCGTCTGGAGGGAGTGCTCAAGGAGACATTCGTACGTCTGCCTTATACCGAGGGCATCAACATCTTGCAGGAGGCCATCAAGAACGGACGCAAGTTCGAGTTCCCATGCAACTGGGGCGATGACCTAGCATCAGAGCACGAGCGTTACCTTGTTGAGGAACACTTCAAGAAGCCTGTCATCATGACCGACTACCCACGTGCCTTCAAGTCGTTCTACATGAAGCAGAATGAACCCGCCCCTGTGCCCGGCGGTTCTGCCGACGGTGCCAGTATCGGCTACCGTGGCAGCATTGCTCCCGGTCCCACCATGCAGGGCACCGATGTGCTGTTCCCGCAGATAGGAGAGATCATTGGTGGGTCGGTGCGTGAGGAGAGCTACGACAAGCTGATGAGCGAGATAGAGCGCCGCCAGATGGACCAGACACACCTCTGGTGGTACCTGGACACACGCCGTTGGGGCACTTGCCCACATGCCGGCTTCGGACTGGGCTTCGAGCGACTCATTCTCTTCGTCACCGGCATGCAGAACATTCGCGACGTCATTCCGTTCCCACGTACACCGAAGAGCGCGTGCTTCTGAGCTAGGAGTTAAGAGTTAAGAGTGAAGAGTGAAGAGTTAAGAGTTTTCCCACTCCATCCCAAGAATCCACTCCGTCCCAAGAATCCACTCCGTCCCCAAATATCCCACTTCCTCCCACAAAAATAACTAATGTATAGTATAAAACAGCAAAAAAAGGTGTGAAACAGACAAATTTTTCGACTTTTTCCAAAAAAATGTCTAAAATAATTTGCAAGAATGCGGATTTATGTCTATATTTGCACCCAAATTGTGGCCAAATACCTATAAATGTAGGGGAAAAGTGTGATTTGAAGTAAGAGAAAAGAATATAAATATTTAGTTTTTAATTAATTTTAATTTTTTTAATCGTATGAAAAAAAGATTAATGAGTAAATTTCTTATGGGGGCACTTGTCGTGCTCACCATGGGGGTGTTCTCATCTTGTAAGGATTACGATGATGATATTGACAACCATGCCAGTCTCATCAAAGGACTTCAGGAACAGGTGAGCGCCCTGCAAACAGCACAAAGCAAAGCTGCTAGTGACATTTCTACTGCTGATGCAGCTATCAAGGCTGCTCAGGCTGATGCCACAAAGGCTCTGAACGACATCACTGCCGCTAAGACCGCTCTGCAGAATGCCATCTCTGAAGGCGACAAGGAAGTGGCTCAGAAAGCTCTTGACGCTGCCAACGCTGCTGCTGAGGAAGCCACTCGTGCCTCTGAAGCCGCTGCTGCTGCTGCTGCTGATGCCACTGCAAAGTCCGAGGCTGCTGATGCTGCTGCTGCTGATGCCACTGCAAAGTCCGAGGCTGCTGATGCTGCTGCTG
>CAMYZK010000048.1 GCA_947303825.1 uncultured Prevotella sp.
CCAGTGCTATATCACTGATGCTGTGGTTGCCGAACTTCTGTTTGGTGCCTACTACAGCGACAGGATTGAGGAAAATCTCTGTCAGGTAGAGAAGTTTGTGAGTGAAATGAAGGTCATCCCATTCCATGAAACAGTTCATACCTTTGCCCAGGAAAGGACTACGCTCTGGAAGGCAGGAAAGAAGATTGACGACTTCGACCTGCTCATCGGCAGCGCGGCAAAGGCCAAAGACCTCGTGGTGGTGACTCACAACCGCAAGCATTTTGAGCACATCGAGGGCATCAATATCGAGGACTGGGTATAACAGTTTCATCACTATTCTCTTTTTTAGCCTATTCTTGGTTAGGACTCTTCACGGCCAAGGGCATTGGTGTCTACCACCTTCACGGGCTTGCCCTTCTCGCGGGCATAGTCCAGGGTGTACTTAGTGCCACGGCTGGTGCCGTCCCAGAAGGCAAGCACGCAGTCGCACTCGTCGACGATGAGCTTGTTGCGCTCCAGCGGGGCACGGCGGCCATAACGCTCGTAGTCGGGGAAATACTCTATGAGCTTCAGGCCATGACGGCGGGCAAAGTCTCGCGCGTAGGTGTCGGCACCAGCAGCACCACCCGAGACCACGGTGTCGGGGATGTACTTGAGGTGTGCCGCGATGTCTACAGGAGGGCACGTCCTGGAACCTATAATGGCTATCTTCATTCTTCTTTTTCTCTTTTAACACGAATGGTCTTTTTCTTTTAACACGCGCTCGGCTCTGCCGCTTGCTACCAACGGGACGCAAGAATGACCACGAATTATACACGAATAATTTTAAAAATGCCTTTGCTATCCTCACGAACCGCGCGGGCAGTCTATTCTTATTACTTATTAAAAATGATTTAGTAATGCCTGCTATTCTCACGAACCGCGAGGCACCAAATACTCAATAAATGCTAGCCATCCTCACGGACAGCATAGCTCAAAACCTAAATAACTGCTGGCCGCCCTCACGACAAAGCGCAAGGACTGACACCAACACTATACGCCACCTATGAAAGGCGTATATGGGGTGACACACTACACCGCGCTGTCGGCAGGCATCACGGGGATGCTGTCGAGCGGCGGCACGCGCAGCGACAGGCTGTCGCTGTCGGCACGCTGCACCAGGACGCTACGCGACGGCGACGGCTGTCCCGCCCCCGCGAAGAGCAGCGACGGCAGCGACGTGGCTGCCAGCAGCAGCACACAAAGCAAAGCCCTGCCAGCACGGGCATGAGCCGTGTGCAGCAGGGCAGGTGTGGGAGCCGCCTTACGCGAAGCAGTGTCTATCGATTTACCTGAAGAAATAGGGGGGGGGAGTAACTCCTTGTCCCTCAGCATGTTATGCAAATGTTGTAGTAATTTCATATTCTCGTCTTTCGGTTTTCTTCCTGCAAAGGTAGTGTAAAAGGAGCGAAACGCCAAATAAAATATGAGTTTTTTAGTTTTTGAGTTGGTGAGTTTGTGAGTTCTAACATTATAACATTTAACGTTAAGCGTGTTTTCGCCCGTTTTACGATGATTTATGCAGCCACTACGAGCAGGGGATTGAGGCCATCAAGACTGCGAAAAAATCCACCACTGAAATCAGTTAGTTGCATTGCAAACCCCTGCAATGTGGGTTAAAATCAGAGGGCTGCCTATTGGCAGCCCTCTGATTTTGTTTTTCGTCAGAAGGCAGGCTGGTCGCTGTAGGTATCGTTAGGATTGTCGGCATCAACGCCCCCTCCTTGGTAAACTGTTTGCCTCACCGTAAGAACCAAGGTGTCGCTTACCTCATACTTAGTGGTAGATGCCTGGCTGCGTGCAAGTAGCATCACGTCTTGCAAGCGTTCTGCTGTCGTAAGGTTTTGCTGGCAGGTCACCGTAAGCTGTGGCGTGCCAGAGGTATAGGGCAGCAGTGTGGTGGTGAGCCACGCAGCCGAGCCGCTCTTGCCTGTCACTTCGCTGGTGAGTCCCGACAGTGTGACAGTAGTCTCCGATGCATCGGCAGGCATGTCACAGGTCATAGTAAGGTACTTGCCAGAGGGTGGCTCCGGATCTGGATCTGGTGTAGGTGTAGGAGGTGGTGTCGGTTCGACGGGGTCTTCGCCACCGCAGGCCGTTAAAGTCAGTGCGGCAGCGAAGATTGCTGAAAGCATTTTTATTGTGGGTTTCATAAACATATTTTTTTACTTGTCAACTCATCAACTCATCAACTTGTCAACTTATTTAACCACTATCTTATGGCCGTTATGCAGGTATATGCCCTTCTTAAACGTTGCGCTCGGCTCTGCCGCCTCGCTTGTCGAAGAACGTCGAACAATACGTCCTTGCAGGTCATAATACTTATCCTTTGACGATTCTCTATCCAGTTTTTCTTGAATACCTGTTCCTTGGCCACTAATGAGGTAGGCCCGTGCCCCAATAGCCCTTGGCACAGCCAGCCAGCCTTTGTGCCGGCCTCCAATGATGAAGGCACCGCCACTGGCTTCGCCCCAGAACCATCCGAAGCTCTGTGCCAGCGATGTGCCGCTGGGACCATAACATAGCTTGTAGAACAGGTTGTCACCGTCGGCTGTTGTCCATACGTCATCATCACTGCCGTGGAGCAAGTTGGTGCCTACGGCTGGTACGCCAACCGCCGTGGTGCTGGTAAGGGTGAACGTGGCGGCTTGCCTGGGCGTAGCCTCAATGAGCACAGCAGTTCCTTGTGGTATGATGCCACTTGTAATAGGCTGATACACCAGTCGTCCGTTCTGCACACCGCTCACCACGCTGGCCGTTAGTCCCTCAGGCAGCAGGAAATCATGCGCTGAGTCAAAGAACGTACAGTAGCCTGCATCGGCTGTCTGTATGGTAATGGTCACTGGCTGAGGCTGTGGTTGTCCGTTCTGGCGGATATAGTATACGAAGACTGCCTCGTCGCTGTCCTCAATTCCCTCGGCCACGGCCATGCATCGCACCGTCACCTCATAGGCATCTTGGTTGAGGACGATGCCCTTGACTGGGTCGTAGACGCTGAGCGTACCGCTGTCGCTGCACAGGCAGCTGCCGTCGAGGGTGTAGATGATGCTTGCACCATCAGTAGTGGAGCTGAGGTAAAGGCGTGTGCCAAAGTCTACTACCGAGCCGGTGGCTATCGACGATTTCGGTTCGGCACAGATAAAGTCGTTCTTCTCCTTTACGCCCACCATGACGTATTTCTCCACATCGTCCTGCTCTATGCTCAGGCGGAGAGCCGTGGTACCGAGAAGCTTTCCGTTGATGGTAAAGGTGGCCTTTCCGTCGGTTCCTAACGTCACGCTCTGTACGTCGGCAGTGGCAATATCTGTGGCCATCGATGTAATGGTGAGCACTTTCCCGCTGGCAGCCTCTGCTGGCAGGGCATCGATGGTTATCTGCTTCTGCTGTCCGTAGAGGAAGGTTACCAGCGAGTCGGCAACGATGGCCTCCACCACCCTCTCCACATCGAAGGTCTGTGTATAGGCCTCGGCCATGGTCACTCCGGCGTAGCTCTCGGCAGTAGGAGCCACGGTGAGTGTGAGCTGCTGACCAAGGGAGAAGCCCCCTCCGGCTCCCCCCACGGTGGAGGGCACGAAGCGCAGGGAGCGCACGTAGGCCACGGAGTCGGGGCTGTAGGTCTGGTCAAGCAGCTGCAGCGTGCCTTCCACGGCATTACCGTTGAGTGTCACGGTAATCGCATCGGTAGTAAGCGTGGCGGGCTTCATCCACTTGTCGAAGGTGAGGCTGACACCCTGCTCTGTTGCCCTGGCGCGCATCACCACGGGCTGCGAGAACTGGCTCATAGGCACGTTGATGTCGAGCTGTGGTGGCGGCACAGGCAGCCACTCGGTGGTGGTGGTCTGGTAGCCCTGCTTCTCGAACTTCACCTGCCACAGACCCTGCGGCACATCCCAGGCATACTCGCCGTTCTCGTCGGTAAAGAGGGGGTTGTGCTGGGCATATTCCTCTGCATTCCACACCACTATGCGCTCACGCTTGTCGCCATACATGTCCTCATACGCTTCCTTGTAATAGATAGTAGCTGTAGCCCCCTGCACGCGGTTGCTGGCCACTGCCTCGTAGACATATCCGGAGGGGTCGAGAATGGGCTGTGAACCACCGGGGAAGTCGCCGCCGTTGCGTCCGCCACGGCTGCCTCCGCCTCCGCGACCGCCACGGCCGCCGCCATTGCTGCCATCACCATCGCCATTGCCGCCATCGGGATCAGGCTTTGGACCGCAGTTGCTGCCGTCGCCGTCGGAATCTCCGCCCATGAGGCCCTCGAAGAACTGCCACAGCTTGTTGGTGCGCTTATTGCGCTTGAAGAGGTTGGCACCGGCACGTCCGCTGTCAATGTTGAAGTTGTCGCCATCGTCGCGCCAGCAACCGTCCACCTCGTCGCCCGGCTTGAGGTCTCGCTTCTTGCACTCCAGCTGTTTCACCTTATACCTGAAGCCCTCTACCATTGCTGCCGTCTGCTCATTGTGCTTGAGCAGTGCCCAGTAGTTTACCGCAATGGCAGCCATGGCGGCCACGACGGCTCCCAGCGAGATGCCTCCTGTCTCGGGGGCTGCTATCAGTCCGCCGAAGGTGACGCCAATGCTGGCCAAATCGCCCGTGATGAGTGAGCTGTAGTACATGGCCGTGCTGCGAGCTGCCGAGTAGATGTCATCGCGCAGCCGGTCGGCCTTATCCTGTTCGCGCGGGCACTCTGTGGGCACCATGGTGTAGAGCCGTTTCAGCTCTTCCATCTCCTTCAGTTCATCGCGAATGTTGCGCATCAGGCTTGCTACGCTGATGAGCTTGCCGCCCCATTTGCCGGCCTTCAGGTTTTCGAGTTTCTTCAGAGCCCACTTAACGCTGCCTCTGAATCCCGACAATCCCTTGAGCTTGGCAAACTTGATGCCCAGCCTGACAACGTTCTCCCTGCCCTCAGCGCTGCGGACGTAAGCCCAGAACGACTTGTTAAGGGCCTGGTAGCTGGGTTCTATTTCGTTGGCCACCTTTGTAAGGCGGTCTATGCACTGGTCAACGGCCGAGAAGAACGACGACAGCTCGGCAAAGAACTCGTCGCCCTTCTTTCCCAAATAGTCGATGGTAGAAACAAACCAGCTCAGGGCATCGCCACCGCTGCCGGCCCTGAACGCTGTGGCTGCCCGTGCACCGGCAATGGCCGACATGTTGAGGGTGAAGACGATATTGTCGGCCAGGCTCACCAGGCTTACCAGCGTTGGTGTTATCTTTATGTAGAAGGGAGCCTCGCCGGTGGGCATCTCCTCGTAGCCATCCTGCAGCAGGGCGGTGCGTGTCAGCCCGTCGGCAGTACGTATGGTGAGTCCGGGCACCTTGGAGTAGCACGATGCATCGAAGAGGTCGGTAGTGAAGATGCCGTCGATGGTGGGCTGATAGAGTGCCAACAGCCTGTCGGCCTCGTCGAAAGCCCAGTCGAAGTCTTCCTCGTTGAGCACAAAGTCCTTTATGCCGTCTTCCAACGTGGTGAAGTCATCGTCGGTCAATTGGTAGAGCTGCATAAGCAGGCTGCGCATCTTTGCCGATGCCTCTGCGCCATACTGCTCCAGTAGAGCTTCCATCTGGCTGAAGATGGTGTTCACCTCCTGGTCTATACGCTGTTTGTCTGCCTTCCAGCTGTTCAGGTCGCCAAGCAGGGTGTTCACCATGCGCTTGTCGGCAAGCGGCTGGCGGTGGCTCGTCACCTCCACATGAATGTTATGTGGCAGCGACGTGGTGTTGAAGATGTCCTTTGCCACCCAGCGGTTCTGTTCCTTGTCATAGACACATTCCAGCTTACGGTAGCGTTCGGACCCTGTGGTGAACACCCACAGCATGACCTGGCTCACCACGGTGGTGTCGTTCTCTGTAAGGTCTACGGTGAAGGTGATGTCGGTAGGAACGCCTGGCAGGTTGGAGAAGTTGTACGACTTTGCCTGCGGCTGCATGGTCTCGTAGTCCCATACGAAGCGCTCGGTGAACATGTGTACAGGGTGATAGTTGAAGAACGACATCTCCACCGTCTTTGGCTTGACATGCCCCTGTTCGTAGACTACCATCACCTCGGCCGTTGTCACCGTCTGCCCTGTCTCAGGGTTGGTGATGAAGGCGTTGACAATGTGTGCCGAGTTGTTCATCAGCGGCTGTCCGTGCAGAGTGCATTGTGCCATCCAGTCACCACTGGGGCTTGCGGTGGCAGCTCCTAGGAGTATGCGCTGGTCATCGTATACCTCGATGGTTGAGCCCGGCGTGGCCTGTCCGCTGGCAATGAACTCCGGCGTGCTGGTTGTGAGTGGAGCCTGCATAGTGGCATCGTCGATGATGTAGGTGTCGGTGCTCAGATACTCAGTGTAGGTCTGTCCCTGGTATTTGAACGTCACCTTCATCATGAGCTTGGCATCGTCGGAGGCCTCTCGCGCCAACCAGCACTCACGCATCTGGCGGGCATAGTCACGTCCCAAGCTGATGCTGCGGCTGTTACCAAAGCTGTAGACAGTGTTTCCCACCATGGTCGAGCCGTCTACGTAGGCTGAATGCTCGGTGTTGGTCGCCAGGTCGCGAGTAGTGACAACCACGTCGTTCACCTCGGCGGCATACTCCTCACGGAAGGCCAGCTGGAGGCGCAGCGTCTGGTAGCTGCCCACCACGAGCTCGGTCTTACTCAGGCTAAGGTTGGTACGGCGGTTGTCTATGAACCGCTGTATATTTGAGTTCACCGCAGGCACGGCATCCCACTTGACGAGCTGCCAGCGTGCATCGCTGACGCTGACGCTGCTCTTCACATAGTCATCGCCCTCAGTGAGCAGCCGTTGCACGTCGCCCAGCGTGAGCAGTGCTCCAAGCAGCGTGCCTAGGTTGCCCTCGCCGCCGGTGAGTCCCACGACGGTGTAGTTGCCTGCAGGCAGCGGCTCGGTAACGGCTACGAAGAGAGTATCCTGCTGCACGCCGCAGCGGTAGCGGTTTACCAGCTGTCCGCCGCTGTCGAAGAGCAGGACGTAGGTACCGCGAGTGGGGGTGTTTATCTCTATGCTGCCACGCTCAACAATGTTGAGGGCGAAGTGCAACGTGCTGTCGGCATGTTCTACAGTGGCAGTGGCAGTGGCTGGTGCCAACTCGCCATCGGGGTCGGTGGCAGTGAGCAACAGCTGCGTACCTACCGGCAGTGGCTGGCTGAGGCGCAACTCACGGTCGTTGACACGTGCCACACCTCCTATATCCTCACCTGTGGTGACGTTATGCAGGGCGAAGCGAAGCAAGGTACCATCGGGCAGTCCGGCAGTGGGAGATGGTGACGTGTCGCCGTCGGCAGCCTCAGTATAAGTATAGTCCAGCTGAATCCACTGTCCACGGTTAGGAGCCATGTAGATGTTTAGCTCACCCTTAGGCCGAACTTCCACGCGCTGCGTCTGCGTGGCATACTGTCCGCTGCGGTCGCACACGGTGATGTCATAGATGCCTTGCGGCAACCCTTCCAACTCGGTGAACTCAATATAGTTGAACCAGTATCTTGGGTCTGCAACATTGGTGCTGGCATCTGGCACAGCACCGCTGTAGAGCTGACGCTGTCCTGTGGCAAGGGGCTGGGCGAAGCTTATGTTGTAAGAACCGCCTCGCAAGAAAGGTCTGACGTTCACCTGATAACGGCAGCGAGGCACCTCGACGAGTTTGTAGACGTGGGTGAGCATGCTGTCGGTAACGGTGATGCTCAGCGTGTCCTCCATCTTGTAGTATAGCCAGCGGCTAATGTTGTCAAGCCTGATAATGGCCTGCAGCTGCTGACCGTTTACCACGCCATGCACCGTCGGCCCATGCTCAATGAGGTTGCCCAGGGCATCGTTCCAGCTGACGTGTATGCTGGCATCCTGATAGTCGTAGGTGAAGCCGAGGCTCGTCACCAATCGCAGGTCATGGGGCCAGTGTATGGCGGTGGAGGTGAAACTGACGTTGGCTCCGTCGTCATCAACATAAACGTTCTGCTGCTGCGCCAGCACAATGCCGCGTCCGTTTACCAGCTGCACGTCGTAGACAGTGTTCACCGGCAAAGAGCGGAAGGTGTATTCCTTGCGGCTGCCCACCACCATGCGGCGCACCTGTTGCGTCTTGGTGTTCACCAGCTCAAGGGTCATGTTGCGCAGCATGGGCAGCTCGTCATTGCTTATGTCAAAGCCGATGGTGAGCGGTGCAGCGTTCTGGTCGATAGGCAGTATGGTAAAGTCCTTCCATACGGGAGCCTTCTGATAGAGGGTTATGGCCTCGGCAGGCACGAAGACGGTCATGTCGGGGTTGGTAAAGCAGTCGGTGGCAGTCACCTCAGGCGGTGTGACTGCGAAACATGTAATGTTTTGCAGTGGCTTTTGGTTGAAGCCGTAGCCGTTGATGGTACGCATGGTGCTGGGCAGCAGCACGTCGGTCAGCGCATTGAGGGCAGCGTCAAACCACTCGCGGTAGCGCCAGCCGCCTATCTCGGTGAGCGTGGTGCGGCTCAGGTCCACCACCTGCAAGTTGGGATAGATGCTGAGGTGCTCCATCATGCCAGCCGTCATGAACGTGCCGCTGACGATGATCTTCTGCACCAGATCGCGCTCGGTTTCGGGCACGGTGTTGCGGAAGGCGTCCCAGTCGCCCCGCTCAATATTGTCAACTATGAGCGTTCCGGCAGCGGCATCCCAGAAGTTGGGCTGCGGGTTGGGGTTGCCAATGTTGCCAGGGTCGTAGACAAAATGCTCCACGAGGGTGATGTCGTAGTCGGGCATGATAAAGTCGGCATGGTCGAAGTCGCCGTTACGGTCGTAGGTCATCTCTATCTCTACGGGGATGTTCTGCTGCTGGGTGAACTGCTCGGTGAACCGGTAATAGCTGCGGGCATCGCGACGGAAGCTGTTATAGTGGGGTCTCAGCCTAACCTTCGCACCGGCGGGGATGCTGATGGTCTCTGCCGTGTAGTAGACGTAATCACCGTTGTCATCGGTGAAAAGATAGTTGGTCTCGCCGTTGACCACCGAGTAGTACTCGATGATGCCGTCGGGATCGCTCTTCAGCGTGAGCTTGTATTTCTGTTGTGCAAGGAGTGCCGCGGTAGCGAGGCACGCCATGCAGAGGCTGATGATTCTTCTCATAGTCCTTATATATAATATGTGTGGCTACTTGATGATGACTTTCCGTCCGTTCTGAATGTAAAGGCCCTTTGGCATTTGACCATTTGACCATTTGACCATTTTACTATTTGACCATTTTACCATTTTACTATTTGACAATTTTTCCATTTTACTATTTGACAATTTGCGGCCCTGCAGGTCGTAGAGCTGTTCGGTGTGTTGCCACCTTGTCGCAACAGTTGGGACGGCGGTGATGCCATTGCCAATACGCAGCTCGAAGCGGTTGGCAAAGGTGCCGGCCTGGGTGGTAAAGGTATAGGAGCCTGCCACCGCCCCCTCCCCTAAGGAGGGAAGAGCAAGCTGGGTGCAGGTGTTCTCTTCGTGGTCGATAAGGGTGACGGGAGTGTCAGCGGCAGAACCGCTGTCCATACTACCGCCGCGCACGCTGAGGGTCAGGGTGTAGGTGCCGCCCTCAGCGACGGTGAAGGCCAAGGGCACAAGGCCATCGTCGAGCGGGCGCTCGTTGATGCTGTAGCTCACGCCGCCCTGGTGCGACCAGAGGGCGGTGGCCTCGGCGGGAGAACCGCCGAGCACAGTAGCCATGAAGGGGGCATCCTTGCCACGGTCGTAGCGCAGGGTGGCCTTCGGGTTTACAACAACACGGGTACGTGAACTCCCCTCCATTGGGGAGGGGTTGGGGGTGGGCTCTCCCTCCTCTGAAGAGGGGTTCTTTGCTAAGCAAAGCGGCAGAGCCGAGCGGGGGGTGGGTTGCAAAGTGATGTCATATACAACACGCTGGCTGCTCATGGCGGCACGGCGGGCACTGCGGGAGGTGGCGGCGTGGTGCACGTCGCGGTTGTCCTGCCTACCGTCCTTGCCAAAGGTGAGGGCCGCCAGCTCGTCGGTGCGCTGGATGAAGAAGGCCTCGTTAGGTCGCAGGATGTAGTCGTCGTCCAAGGGGCTGTAGGCCGTGAAACTGTTGTTGTACCTCACAAGGATGGGCGACTCCGTCTGCAGCTGCACGATGTCGTAGTAGCACAGCCAGGGGTTGGCCACGGCATTCCAGCCACGGTTGTGCTCGAACTCGCCGCGCCAGTCGGTGAGCGGCAACGTAACGTCATTATTGCCGAAGATGTAAGTGTTGGCACCCTCGCGGGCGTTGAAGTAGAAGTCGGGAGTGGGCTGATACTGCCACACACCGTAGATGTCGCGCACGAAAGCGGGGTCGTAGCGGAAGCAATAGCCCTGTCCGGCACGCAGCGTGTCGGTCATTTCGACTGTCTTCCATGTGTGGGTATAGTCGCCAGTGGCGCGGGCCTGACTGTCATAGCGGCGCACGGTGAAGGGAGCCTCGGGGTATTGGGCCGTGATGTCGGCACGGCAGATGTCGGCCGGCACGGTGATGAAGATCCACGAGCTGGTCCAGCTGTGGGGCTGGAAGAGCATCTCCACACGGTCGGCTGTCATCTCTCCGTCAACGATGAGCGTAGGGCTGGTGGCCTGATACCACGGGCCGAGGTAGTGGGTGTGGCGGTAGGTGGCAGCGGTAAGCTGGCCATCGGCAGCCACATGAAGCTTGCCCCACTGATACCAGTTGGCAGCTTCGTTCCAGCTGACTAACACGTCGCGCTTACGGTCGGACAGGCTGTTGGTGGCATCAATGGTGCACGTATTGGGTACAACGAGCAGGCCTGGGTCATAGCCTCCCTCTATGGGTAGCACGTTCTCTGATGGGTACATATCTTGGAAGCGAGACTTCCAGGCAGCGAGCGTGACTTGCGGCACGTAGATCTTGGTGGTTCTCTCCCACGGACCTAATCCGGCAAAAGCCCC
>CAMYZK010000049.1 GCA_947303825.1 uncultured Prevotella sp.
CAGAGCACTGTCCACTGCCACAAACAAACTGCACTACGTGACCTGCAGAAAAAGCAATACCGGCTATCTCGGCAGCACCAGTAATGTCATCGGCAATAACAATCATTAGTATAGTGTATATAGAGTGTAGAATTTAGAGTGTAGAGTGTAGAGTTTAGAGTTTGCTACCGCTTGCAGGGTATCGTTTTTCGCTCGGCTCTGCCGCTTGGCTCGTCCAAGAACTCCTTTAACTTCTTTAACTCCTTTCGCTCGGCTCTGCCGCTTCGCTCGTCGAAGAACTCCTAAAAAAGAGTCTTTAACTTCTTTAACTGTTAACTCTTAATTCTCAACTCTTAACTCTTAACTCGATACACCGCCATGCGTGTGGCATAGTCTATGGAGAGCGTCATGGCCGAGTCGTTGGCGATGCCCTTGCCTGCCACATCGAAGGCAGTGCCGTGGTCTACCGAGACGCGTATAATGGGCAGTCCGAGGGTGATGTTAACGCCGCTGGCACTCTCCATCTTTCCGGTTTCCTTGTTCCAATTGAAAGCACAAACCTTCAGGGGAATATGTCCTTGGTCGTGATACATGGCCACGACACCATCGTACTGTCCGCACTTGGCCTTGGCAAACACACTGTCTGGAGGCACGGGACCGTCAACGTCGAAGCCTCTGCCCTGCAATTCCTCTATGGCAGGAATGATTTCCTGTGCTTCTTCCCAGCCAAACATGCCGTTCTCACTGCTATGGGGGTTAAGGCCGGCCACACCGATATGAGGTTTCTCGATGCCAAACTGACGGCAGGCATCGTCGATAAGCTCAACACATTCGATGATACGAGGTTTCTTCACCAGGTCACAGGCCTTGCGCAGCGGCACGTGGGTGGACACGTGGATGACGCGGATGTTCTCATCGGCCAGCATCATGGCATACTTGTTCGTACCGGTGAAGGTGGCGTAAATCTCTGTATGGCCGTCATAGTGGTGTCCTGCCAGGTTGAGAGCCTCCTTGTTGAGGGGAGCGGTGACGGTGCCGTCCACCTCGTTGGCCATGGCGAGGTCGATGGCCTTACGGATATACTGGAAGGCGGCATTGCCGCACTGTGCCTGTACCTTGCCGAACTCGAAGGTGGAGAGGTCTACGCATTGCAGGTCTATCACGTCGATGGTGCCGTACTCGAACTTGGCTTCTTTAACCTCTTGTATGGCGTTGACAGCCAGGTCAAAGCCCAACAGACCTACTGCCTGCTGCATGATGGCGGCATCGCCAGTAACTAGGGGGCGGCACTTCTCGTAAGTCTCTTTTCTGTTCAGGGCGCGCACGGTTATCTCTGGACCTATGCCTGCGGGGTCGCCCATGGTGATGGCTAATATGGGTTTCATTTTTCCTTTTTTTTCGATATTTCGTTATGTCGTTATTTCAATATTTCGGCTCGTCGATATTTCGTCATGTCGAATTAATAAAGCGAATTATAAATGTCTCTTGCATCCTGTTCGGTTACTTCCCTGGGATTGTTCTTCAGCAAGCGCTGCACCTGCATTGCAGCCTTTGCCATGCCGTCGACAGCAGTCTGAGGAATGCCCAGTGCCGTCAGCTTGTCAGGGATGCCTACGGCCTCGGCTAACCGATAGATGAAGTCCACTCCTCGCTGTGCCGTTTCTTCGTCAGTGTGTCCTGCGGTTATACCACAGGCAATGGCCACGTCAGCATAGCGCTGCACGGCGGCAGGCATGTTGTCCTTGCCGACATCGGACGCAACTCGGCCATTTATGCCAGCATGATGGCACTCGCTGCTCCCGATGTTAAACTTCATGACGCTGGGCAGCAGGATAGCGTTAGACAACCCGTGAGGTATATGGAACTCCCCGCCTAGCGGATAGCTCAAGGCATGTACGGCTGCTGTGTTGACGGGCCCTAGGCACAATCCTCCGTAGAGCGAGCCAAAGGCCAGCGCCTCGCGTGCTTCTACATCCCTGCCATCGCGAACGGCACGCTCCAGATGGGCAGCGATGAGACGTATGCCCTGTAGGGCATAGATGTCTACAGAGGGGTGGGCAAACTTATTGGTATATGCCTCTATGCAGTGCGTCAGGGCATCCATGCCGGTGTCGGCAGTCACCTTGGCAGGCACTGTCCATGTCAGCTTGGGGTCCACGTATGCTGCATCGGCAATGAGGAAAGGCGATACTATGCCTTTCTTCAGGTGGTCGCGCTCGTCAAGCAGAATGGCATTTGGCGATACCTCGCTGCCTGTACCTGCCGTTGTGGGCAGACAGGCGAACCACAGGCCTTTCTTCTTGATGAAACCTGTTCCGAAGCAGTCCTCCACCTGTTGGCTGCTGCCATAGAACGCAGCCACCAGCTTTGCCACGTCAAGCACACTGCCACCGCCGATGCCTACCACGCTGTCGGCTCCGAATGAGCGGGCCAGGCCAAGCACTTCCTTAAAGTCGGCTACCGTTGGCTCGGCCTTGATGCTGCTGTACACCGTCCAGCCCAGGCCGGCCTTGGACAGCTGGTTCATCGACTCCTCGATGAGCGGCATTATTGGCGGTGCCGTTATGACAAACAGATGCCGCAGTCCCAGCTTCTTGTAATCTTCTACAAAGGTCTCAATGCAGCCTGTGCCGAACACTATTTTCTGTGGCTGCAGTAGGGTGATAGGTTTCATGTCGTTTTTTGTTTTTTACGTTCTTCCAAATAACCAAAGATAGTCAGCTCCTTGTCGGCCAGTGGGGTCTTGAACAGGAAGCTTGCGGCATAGCCCACCACGAGTACGATGAGATGGCTATACACGCCCAGCATATATTTATGGTGCGTGAAGTTCCAGCTGCCCAGATCGAGCAGGGTCTCCTTGGCACCCGTTCCGTGTATATCTACTTTAGTCGAGGTGAGCACAGCGTAGGCCGTGAACAGTATGGCGGCAGCAATGCCGATGTACAGTCCCTGCTTGTTGGCCCGGCGGCTGAATAGCCCCAGCATGAAGATGCCCACGATGCCTGCGCTGAAGATGGCATAGAGTGAGAACAGTGCGCCCAGCACGCCCTCGCCGCCCCAGCTGATGTAGAGGCAAGCCACGCCGATGGCACCTGCACCGCTGGCAACCACCATCCACCGTCCGAAGTGTAGCCGCTGGCGGTCGGTGGCCTTTGGGCGGAAACGGGCATAGTAGTCTTCGACGGCAATGGCCGAGATGCAGTTGAGGTCGCTGTCGAGGCTCGAGATGGCTGCCGCTGCCAGTGCTGCCACAATGAGTCCGCGTATGCCTATAGGCAGCTCATGGGCTATGAAGTAGGGGAACACCTCGTCGGCTTTGATACCATCGGGCAGGACGGGCGCTCCGGTGGCGTGGTAGTAGGCAAAGAGTGCCGTGCCGATGAACATGAACAATGCCCAAATGGGAACGCTCATCAGCACGCCGATGTACGCCGCCTTCTTCGCCTCGTGGTCGTTCTTGGCAGCCAGGTAGCGCTGTACGATGGTCTGGTCGGTGCCATATTTCTGCAAGGCATAGAAGATGCCGTTGAGCACCATCACCAGGAAGCATAGCTGGGTAAGGCTCCAGTCGTAGGGGCCGAAGTCTATCTTACTGTTGTCAGAGGCTATGCGGAACAGCTCTGCCGGTCCGCCGTCTATGCCAAACATGATAATAAGCACGCAGATGATGCCGCCACCAATGAGGAGCATGCCCTGGGCCACATCCATCCATACGATGGCCTCCATGCCACCCAGCAGAGTCAGCAGGACAATGGCTACGCCCAGCACAAGCACAATGGTGAAGATATTGATGTCGAGGAATGTGGAAAGAGCCATTGAGACGAGGAAGAACACCGTGCCACTCTTGGAAAAGTGACCCAGGGTGAAGGCTACTGAGCTGTATAGCCTGGCAAATAGTCCGAACCGGCGTTCAAAATATTCATAGGTAGACAGCCTGATAACCTTTCTGAACAGTGGTACGATGATGCCTATCAGTGCCACCAGCACAATGGGCACCATCAGCCCCTGCACCAGCAGAATCCAGTTGCCGCCATACGCCGCACCGGGATAGGCCAGGAAGGTGACGCTACTGATGAGCGTTGCAAAGATGCTCATACCCACAGCCCATGCAGGTATCTTTCCACTTGCTGCGAAATAGGCCGACGTGTCTTTCTGCCTTCGGGCGAAGAACAGGCCTGCGCCTATAGCCGCCGCTATTGATGCAAGAACAATGATATAGTCTATCCAGTGCACGCTGTGAAAATTGAGGATTAAAGATTGAAACGAATGGGTACTAAAGTGACTGGACTTTACGGGCGATGGTCTGTTCCTCATCAGCAGAAAGCCTGGTCAGGGGCATGAGCATCCAGGGGTCGCAGAGTCCCTTGGTCTGCATCATCACCTTCAGTGCGGCAAGGCTCTGTCCCAGAGTACGTCCCTGC
This sequence comes from uncultured Prevotella sp., assembly GCA_947303825.1. Lineage (GTDB taxonomy): Bacteria > Bacteroidota > Bacteroidia > Bacteroidales > Bacteroidaceae > Prevotella. The sequence goes on from CAMYZK010000049.1 coordinate 4,401, forward strand.
TGGTATATCTTTGCAATGGCATCGGTCTCTGCTTGAAGATGATTGGCGGTCGCCATGTCGCCATGGACAGCTGCCAGATAGAGCTGCTGAAACATCTCTGGGACGTAGTTGCCTGTTGAGGGCACTATGCCGTCGCCTCCCAGTCCCAGCGAGTGTGCGCTCTGTGCAGCCCATCCGCAGAAGTAGCTGAAGTCTTCTCGTCCTGTAGCCAGCTCTATGCACTGTGCCATTCGGTCCAGGTCGCGCTCAGAGTCCTTGAGGCCAACAATATTAGGATGATCGGCCAGCCGACAAATTACGTCTATTGGTATTGACATGTGGGTGGTTGCCAGGATGTTGTATAGCATCAACGGTCCTTCGATGCTGTCGGCTAGGGTGCGATAGTAGTTCTCCATCTGCTCCGGCGTCAGCGCGTAGTAGGTGGGCAGGGTAGCAACTATGACGTCGGCTCCGGCTTTGGTATATGCTTCTGCCTGTACCTTCTGCTCAACAAAGCAGTTGCCTGTCAGTCCGGCATAGATGGTTATCGGACGGTTGCTGCGGGCTTTGACTGCCGTTTGTACAAGCAGCAAACCATCATCCTGACTCACGCTGTTGCCTTCGCCTGTGGTGCCCATCAACAATGGCGATACGCCTGATTGGGCAAAAGAGTCCACAATGAGCTCAACAGCTGCGGTGTCGAGCGTTCCGTCTTCCTTGACTGGTGTCACCATAGGCACCACCACTCCTTTGTATTTCTTCTCAATCATATTTTGATTTCTTGAGCTTTTTGATTTCTTGAGCTTTATGAATTCTAATAGGCTGCTGGCATCCATACGGTCATCTCGGCGTGGCCTCTGTTGCCCCATGCGAAGTAGGGTATGAGACGTATGGTCTTCTTCTTCTTCCCTATGCTGACAGGCTGGTATAGCTGCTGCGGCTGGGGGTGGCTGTCGCGCACGTAAGCCTCTGTCTCCAGAGCCGTGATGCGGCATCCGGCTATCTCCATCTCCACGGGTTTGAACTGTGCGGTGACGGGCAGCAGGATGTTGTCGATGTCGGTATCGCCAAGGTCGGTGCTCTCCAGGCAGTAGAGCAGGGGGCCGCGCATCACGGCCACCTGGCCACGGTTCTCCTCTACCAGCGGATGGGCCTCTACTATGCGGGTGGGCATGGCCACCTCGAAGGTGAGGCTGTCGCCCCGCTTCCATGCCCTCCTCACCACCAGATATCCCTTGTCGGCAAGGGGCTCCACGGCGTGACCGTTAACGCAGACGGTGGCACTGTCGGCAAACGACGGCAGGCGGATGGCTATCTCCAGCGCGGCTCCTCGCTTCTGGGCCTTTATATGGTCGATGGTGAGCGTCATGCTGCCGTCCCAGGGATAGCGGGTGGTCTGTGTCAGGCTAAGGGTGCCCACGCCGTCTATAGCGGTGCTCAGGCGGCTGGCTCCCAGCATGTTGACATAGAGCCGACAGGGGGCGGTGGCGTAGGCGTAGTCTTGGGCCTGGCAGAGGGTGCGCAGCGTGTTGGGCGGACAGCAGAAGCAGCTGATGTACCGCTTGCGCTCCTTGGGCCAGCGCAGCTTGTAGGGCAGCTCGTCGGTGAGGCGCAGGGGGTTGGTGTAGAAATAGCGCTCTCCGTCGAGCGAGATGCCGGGCAGTATGCTGTTATAGAGGCAGTTCTCTACCAGCTGGGCATACTGGGCCTGACCGGTGGCCAGGAGCATGCGCCAGTTGAAGAGCATGTTGCCAATGTTGGCGCAGGTCTCGTTGTGGGCGGTGGAGTGTGGCAGCTGGTAGGGGCGCCCGTAGCTCTGGTGCACCTTCTGTATGCTGTCGGGGGTGTAGTTGGTGCCGTCGGGCGACGTGCCGTCGTAGAGTGCTCCGCAGGCTCCGTTGATGTACATCTTGCGCTGGGTGATGTCTTGCCAGATGCTGGTGAGGTTCTTCATCAGCTGCTCCTCGCCGCTCTCCAGGTAGAGGTCGGCAACGCCGGCATAGAGGTAGTTGGCACGCACGGCATGGCCCATGGCCCGGTACTGCTGCCGGAAGGGTATGCGGTCTTGGTTGTCGTCGGTGCCGTTCTTCACCATTCCGCGAATGTCGATGAACTTCTTGAGCAGCTCCAGATACTTGGGGTTGCCGCTCTCGCGGTAAAGCTCGGCCACGCCCATGTAGTGCGAGGGGCAGATGGCGTTGCCTGCCAACTCCTGGGGTGCCCGCTGACAGAAGTTGTAGAGGAAGTCGGCTGCCTTCACGCCCGCGTTGTATAAAGATGTCTTGCCCGTGGCTCGCTTGTGTATGATGCCTGCCATGATGAGATGGCCCAGGTTGTAGGTCTCGAAGTTCAGGCGGTTCGAGAAAGACCCATCGCCAACAGACTCTCCCCCACCCCCTCCCTTAGAGGGAGGGGAGGAATTACCTGGCACGCCTGGAGATGAGTCACCCGACCATGCGCCCTCTACATCAGTTAGTACCTCAGTTTGTACCATGGAAGAGGTATCTACTCCCCTCTCCTTAGGAGAGGGGTTGGGGGTGAGGCTTTTTATGATGACGGGGGTGTGTATATAGCCGTCGTCGCGCTGTGCCTTCACCACCAGACCGATGAAGCGGTCCATGATCTGTTCCAGCTCGGGGTCGTGCGTCACGGCATAGACGGTCGCAACGGCCTCCAGCCACTTGTACATGTCGCCATCGTGGAATGGAGGGCCGTGGTGCTCGCCCTTCTGCTCGCCAGCGGCAACGAGGAAGTTGGTAAATCCCTTGCCCTCCTTCGACTGCCATGTCTGCCACATGCTCTGCACAGAGGTCTTGCTGAACACCGCGAAGCGTTCACCCCAGAAGCCTCCATCCCACTGCACCCCACTGAGGGGCACTGCCGTCATCACGGCGTGGCGGCTCTTGCTGGTGTCTGTCAGTCCCTGCGCCTTGGCATCGTTGGCCAAGACCAGTCCCATCAGTACAAGGGAGGAAAAAATACGCAATTTATAATTCATAACTCAATCTACTTTAAATAATCCGCTACCGTCAACCAACGAGCCGCATGGCACTCCCCTCCCTTGTAGGGCAGGGGCAGGGGTGGGGTGACTAACTCTTTCAGCGGCTGAGAGATACCTACCCCACCCCCGACCCCTCCCCTTAAGGGGCGGGGAGCGGCTGCGCACAGATTTCTTCTCGGAATGCTCATTTCTGGACTTTTTAAAGTGGGCTCTTTGCTCTCATCAGGGGTTCTTGCGTCCCTTCGGTGGCAAGCGGCAAAGCCGAGCGCACCTCTGCCTGTGGTCTGAACGCCCCTTCGGGGCTTAATTCTCAACTCTTAATTCTTAACTCTCAATTCAATCCGTAGGGCGACACTTTGTACGTGGCATCGTCGAAGTTGTCGTAATTGCGGGAGTTAATCTCGTCAACATACATCACCAGAGGCCCCATCTTCTTGTCGTATGCAAAGACAATGCAACCGCCACTGACGTTTATGCAGTCTACGCCTTCACAGAATCCCGACACCTTGGAGTGGTATTTCTTTTCCAGTTCAGGTACGATGGTGTTGTACATATACGACTCTCCCCTGCTCGTGTCGTAGTGCAGGTCTAACTCCATGACGTTCCACACCTTGTTTGTCCTTTTGTCGTAATAGACCCAAAGGGCGTTGAACTGGTTGTAGTACTTGTACAGCTTGCGGGCCAGGTTCTTCTCACCCAGGCTGTATCCTTGTGCCTCCAGCTTTTTTCGGAACATGTCGATGGTCATATTGAGCGACAGGCCTCCATACTTGATGTGTGTGCCTGTTGCATCGGTGCTTTCTGCACCGTTGCTCTCTGTCTCGTTACCCTCGGCTACGGCAGTCTCCGATTTGCTGTTCTCTGCTTCGTTGACCTCTGCCTCAATTTTGTCTCCCTCTTCTTCATCGTCGTGGTTGTTGCTTTTTGCGTTGCCTTGGCTACAGCTGGCCATCAGGAAAACGAAGGAGAAGACGGCCAACGTCTTGGCTGTAAACATAAAAATAATGTTTTTCATAATCATCTGGTTTTTAGTGGGTTATTATGTCCTTGTGTTTGTAAGTTCTTGAGTTTGTGAGTTTTCTCATTTTCTCGATTTCATTCTCTCGTACCACTGCTCACGCTCCTTGGCAAGGTCGTAGCCACGGCGGGTGAGGTAGTTATTTATGCGCCCTTTGTACTTGCCGAAGACCTCATGCTTCTTCTTCGAGCTCTCGGCATCTACAGCCAGCTCGCGTGCCTCTATGAGCCAAGCCATTATCTGCTGCTTTTCCTCGTTGGTGAGCGATGGAATCATATCGCAGTGAGCATCGTAGGTCACTTTCACCACGTTGAAGGTCATCACGTCTTTTACCGTTTCTATTTCCTGTGGCTTGAGGTACATGGAAAGGTCAGCATCGAAGTCGAAATGCGAACGGTAGAGCTTCGAGTCGCACTGAGCCTCGGCCAGCTTCTTGTCGGTCTTCTTCAGTGAGTCACGCTCGGCGTAGATGTCGTTCAGTTTGAAATACTTGTTACACACTATGTTGAGCACGCTCTGCCCTTCTTCGGTATAGGTGATGCCCAGCTGGTCGGTGGCTTTCTGCGACCGCTGGATGATAGTCTCGACATACTGTGGGTCACGTCCGGCACTGTCCAGCTTTACAGCGGGCTCGCTTTCGGGGCATCCCAGTACCCGCTTCAGGTATCGCACGTTGGCACCGTAGTTCATCTTCACGTTGCGCACCATGGTGGTGTCGCGGCTTCTCTCTACAAAGAACCATCCTTTCCATCCCGTCTGGTCGAGTACCTGCTTGATGGCCTGCATGTCGATGGCCTTGTCGTTCTGCAGCCATACGCCGTCGGTGTTTGAGGCGTGAATGGCACAGATGTTGGCTGCTCCCAGTGCCTTGATGTCCTTGGCAATGTCGGCCCCTGCCTCCAGCACGTTTTGGAACTTGTAGAAGATGGCAATGCCCTTGCTGCCTACTTCCTTGAGTAGTTTCTTGTTGCCTTTGGCATCGAGCGGAGTATCTATGCCTACCACCAGTCCGCGTTTTTTGGCTGCCTCGCCAATGTCGTGCAGACGCTTTACCACCTTGATGCGCTTCTCGCGGTCGGTAGTCCAGTTGTTTCCGCATCCACCCAAGGGGAGGAAGGCCACCTTCACGCCGCCCATCCTGTCCATGGTGTCGAAGCAGTCGGCAGCCAAGTCCATATAGTTGTCTCGCTGAGTAAGGTCTTGGGCATACAGTCCGCTCATGGCCACTGCTCCCACAGCCACACCTAGTGAGTCGGCCACACGCTTGAAGTGTGCTGCCTCGCCTGCATCGCGCAGCTTATTGTCGAAGAGCACACGCTGCCCCAGTCCGCCCATGTCGAGCTCCACACCGTCGGCACCAAGGGTCTTGGCCAGCTGGAACTCGCCTAGCTTCTGCCGCTTCAGTATCATCCAGTCGCACACTCCCACGCGATAACGCGCTTCCTGTGCTTCTGCCAAAGAGGGTGCAATAAGCAATGCTGCCATGATTAGCATTAAGTAGTTTTTCTTCATAATAGCATCCGTTTTTGATAAAAATCGGGGCAAAGTTACAAAAAGTTGAGAGCAAAACAAAACAAAAAAGAAAAAAAATCGTACCTTTGCAGCCAAATTGCAAACAATAGGAAAAACTTATATAGAAAACGATGAGAAAAAACTTTGTTGAAGAGCTCCGCTGGCGCGGAATGCTGGCACAGATTATGCCAGGAACGGAAGAACTGTTACAGAAAGAAATGGTGACGGCCTACCTGGGTACCGACCCCACAGCCGACTCACTGCACATAGGCCACCTCTGCGGCATTATGATGCTGCGTCACCTGCAGCGCTGCGGACACAGGCCCGTCATTCTCGTTGGCGGTGCCACAGGCATGATTGGCGACCCCAGCGGCAAGAGCCAGGAGCGTAACCTGCTGAACGACGAGACGCTGCGCCACAACCAGGAATGTATCAAGGCTCAGGTGGCTAAGTTTCTGGACTTCGAGTCGAAGGAGCCCAACGCTGCCATCATGGTGAACAACTACGACTGGATGAAAGACTTCACCTTCCTAGACTTTGCCCGTGAGGTGGGCAAGCACATCACCGTAAACTACATGATGGCCAAGGAGAGTGTGCAACAGCGACTGAACGGTATGGCCCGCGACGGACTGTCGTTCACGGAGTTCACCTATCAGCTGCTACAGGGCTACGACTTCCTGTACCTCTACCAGCATTACGGCGTGAAACTGCAGCTTGGAGGCAACGACCAGTGGGGCAACATGACTACGGGTACAGAACTCATTCGCCGCACACTGGGCAACGAGGTGGAGACCTTCGCGCTCACCTGCCCCCTCATCACCAAGAGCGATGGTAAGAAGTTCGGCAAGACAGAGAGCGGTAACATCTGGCTTGACCCGAAGCGAACCACACCTTATAGCTTCTACCAGTTCTGGCTCAACGTCAGCGACGACGATGCCGAGCGCTACATCAAGATATTCA
>CAMYZK010000050.1 GCA_947303825.1 uncultured Prevotella sp.
CGATGCTGTCTATGCACTTGTTCATGCCAATGGAGTTCTTCCAGTAGTTGGCACTCTGCGCATACTTGGAGTCGTACTTTATACGCACCGCCTCGCTCTTGTCCATGTGACGCTTCATCACCTCCTGCTTTACGCCGCGCACCTGTGCCCTGACAGCATTCTCCACATAGCGCTCACGAATGCCGTAGCTAGACAGATAGCGGGAGGTGCTGCCGGGAAAGCCCATCGTCATGGCAAACGAGCCGTCCTTATAGCCTTCTGTCGACACACGGGCCCAGTGCTTGGGGTGATAGGGCACGTTACGCTCTGAGTACTCGGCGGGGCCTCCCGTCTCGGGGTCGCAGTAGATGCGGAAGACAGAGAAGTCGCACGTCTGGCGCGGCCACATCCAGTTGTCGGTGTCGCCGCCAAACTTACCCATCGACTTGGGAATGGTGAACACCAGGCGGAGGTCGGTGAAGTCGCGATAGGTGGTGGCATAGTAGCGATTGCCCTCATAGAAAGCCTTCAGCTCCAGGCGTAGTGTGGGGTCCTGGGCCTTCACCTCCTGCTGCATGACATTCTCCAGACTGTCTATATAATCCTCACGGTCAAAGTAGCCCAGGTTGAGGAAGTGATCGTTTATCACCTGGTCGGTAACATCTTTCTGCTCCACCATAAAGCTCACGAACATGTCTTCGTTGGGCAGCTCCTCCTCGAATGTCTTGGCATAGAATCCGTTCAGCAGGTAGTCGTGCTCCACCGTGGAGTGCGAGCGTATGGCCTCGTAGCCACAGTGATGGTTGGTGAACACCAGACCGTCGGGCGAGACGACGACTCCCGAGCAGTAGCCTGAGAAGTTGACGACACTCTTCATTATGGCATCGTCGTCGGCATAGAGCTTCGACTGTGGCAGTCCATAACCCTCAAGCACCATCTGCTCGTAGACGGCAGGCGGCAGGTCGAACAAGGTCCACATGCCTTCATCGGCATGTGAAGACAGTGCAGCAAGGCACGACAGAGAAATGATAAGTTTTTTCATGTTATACATATTTTATTTGTTAAAGAATTTTCCTATTACCGGCAGACTGGAGAGGGGAAAGTCGCGCTTGACGACGACACCCACGAAGACTGCTATCAGGAGGGTGTTCAGGGCCAGCGATGCGACGACGGGCAGGTGGTTGCGGCCCACCGTCATGGCAGCATAGAGTAAGATGGCCAGAACGGAATAGGCACCGATAGAGCGCAGGGGATAGTTCACACGGTAATAGCGCTGTCCCAGGAAGTACGACACAACCATCGATGTACCGTAGGCGGCCAACCCCGCCCATGCGCATGCCATATAGCTGTAGCGAGGTATGAAGATGATGTCTACGGCAAACAGCACCACGGCGCCCAGGGCCGAGAAATAGGCTCCCCAGATGGTGCGGTCGGTAAGCTTATACCAGAACGAGAGGTTGAAGTACACGCCGAAGAGTATCTCGGCAGCCATCACGATGGGCACCACGCGCAGCCCCTCCCAGTAGCTTCGCCCTATGAGGTACTTCAGCACATCGATGAACCCCATGACGCAGAGGAAGGCCAGCAGCGTGAAGATAAGGTAGTACTTCATCGTCACGGCCTGCGAATCGCGGCTGTCGCTGTCGCGTGACTTGCCGAAGACAAACGGCTCGTAGGCAAAGCGGAAAGCCTGGGTTATCATCACCATAATCATGGCTATCTTGATGCAGGCACCATAGATGCCCAGCTGGGCCTTCATCTGCTCGGCAGAGCCTTCGTAGACGTAGGGGAAGATGATTTGCGAGGCAGCCTGGTTGAGCTGTCCCACGACACCCATGATGAGCAACGGCCACGTGTATCTCAGCATGCGGCGGCAAAGGCCCCAGTCGAAGGAGGCCCGCAGACCCCCCAGCTCCTTCGAGAGTAGCAGCAGGGTGAAGAGGGTACATACCAGGTTGATGTAGAACACGAAAGCCACGTCGAGGGTGAAGGCGTCGTCGTAGATACCCAGCGGGTTCAGCCTCAGTGCCGGCAGAGCGATGAGGTAGAGCACGTTGAGCAGTATGTTCAGCGTGATGTTGAGTATCTTCAGCACGGCAAACTTCACCGGCTTGTGCTGCTGCCGCAGGTAGGCGAAGGGCACGGCGGTAAAGGCATCGATGGCCACGGTGGTAAACATCACCGCTATATACTCGGGATGGTCGGCATAGCCCATCGCCGTGCTCAGCGGCTGGAGGAAGAGCAGCGTTGCCGCGATGAACAGCAGCGAGGTGGTGCCCACCATGCGCATGGAGGTAGAGTAGACTCGCGACGGGTTCTCTCCCTCGCGGCTCATAAACCGGAAGAAGGTGGTCTCCATGCCAAACGTGAGCAGGATGATGAGCAGCGACACGTAGGCATAGACATTGGTGATGATGCCGTACTCACCTCCCGACGACTCGAAGCGAGCCGTCTGCATGGGCACCAGCAGATAGTTGATGAAGCGAGCAGCGATGCTCGATAGCCCGTAGATTGCCGTGTCGCGGGCAAGAGACTTTATTTCTGTCATAGCTTTTCTTCTGTAGGAGTGGTAGGTGAGGTAGGTGGGGTAGGTGGGGTAGGTGGAGTAGGTAAGGTAGGTGAGGTAGGTATAGTAGGTGTGGTAGGTGCAGTAGTCCCTTCCCTACTAAACCTACCATCCCTACTATCCCTACTAAACCTACTATCCCTACTATCCCTACCATCCCTACTATCCCTACTAAACCTACCATCCCTACCATCCTTCCACTTGCCGTCCTTGTCATATCCATAGCCTCGGCTTTCGGTTCTGGCGCGATACCGCTGCTCCTTGATGCCACCCTCACGAAGGAACTTCGCGTCCTGCCAGTCTATGAGGCCGCGAATGAGCGAGAGCGTCTGGTGTATCACTATCAGTGCGATATTGGCAATCTCCTCGTCGCTGCGCCCTTCTATCTGACGCTGGTAGTAAGCGGTGTCATTATGCTTCTTGAAAAGTGGCTGACAGGCAAGGTATTTCTCATGCCGAGGCCCCCACAGCTCCAGGTTGCGCACACGCAAGTAGTCACGGTAGTCCTCTTTAAGCTCTTCCAAGCTACCTTTGGCAATGGTCGTCAGTTTGTGCTCAGTCTCGGTAGAGCCCTCAGCATCGCTGTAGCCTTCAACAATATTCTGCTTACCTGAGCGTGCTGCCTGCTGCATCTGGTCAACAGTGCGGTCATGGCTGCGGTCCATGAAACGAGACACGAAGTAATAGGTGATGTCAAAGACGCACTCTGCCTTCTGAAAGGCGAGCAGGGTGCGGTAGCTGTCTATCTTCTTATGGTTCTCGTTCATAATGATGATGTTTTTTAAATTGTTGTTATTATTGTTGATGTATTGTTGTTGTTGTAGGTTGAGTAGGTTGAGTAGGTTTTGTAGGTTAGGTAGGTTACTGCACCTACCATACCTACCACACCTACTCACACCTACCATACCTACTCACACCTACCACACCTACCATACCTACCCTCACCTACCCTCACCTACCACACCTACCTCACCTACCCGAAGAACATCCCCGCTATCACCAGGGCGGCAATGATGCCGGCGGCATCGGCCATGAGGCCGCAGGTCACGGCATGGCGAGTGAAACGTATGCCCACACTGCCGAAGTAGACAGCGAGAATATAGAAGGTAGTGTCGGTGCTGCCTTGGAAGATGCAGGCCAGCCTCGCCGTGAACGAGTCGGGGCCGTAGGTCTGCATGGCGTCTATCATCATGCCACGGGCACCGCCGCCGCTCAACGGCTTCATCAGGGCCGTGGGCAGTGCCCCCACAAAGTCGGTGCCCATGCCCACGGCCTTGACGCAGCTGCCTATGCCGTCTATTATCCAGTCCATGGCTCCCGACGCACGGAACACGCCCACCGCCACCAGGATGGCTACCAGATAGGGAATGATGCGCACGGCAGTGGTGAAGCCGTCCTTTGCCCCCTCGATGAAGGCATCGTAGACGTTCACCCTCTTCCTCATGCCTGCCACGATGAAGCCTACGATGACGGCCATCAGGGTGATGCTCGACGCCGAGATGCTCACGGTGTTCATCAGGGCGGCGTCCATGCTGTTGAACGCCCAGATGACAGAGGCCATCACACAGCAGATGCCGCCGAGGGCAAGCACCACGGTGCGGTTGAGCAGGTTGATGCGCTGGTAGAACGATGTCACCAGCAGACCCACCAGCGTAGAGAAGAAGGTGGCCAGCAGTATGGGAATGAAGACGTCGGTGGGGTTGGCAGCCGTCATCGCCTCGCCATTGACGGTGACGCTCTGTGCACGGTATACGAGTATGCTCACCGGGATGAGTGTGAGGCCGCTGGTGTTGAGCACCAGGAACATTATCATGGGGTTAGTGGCCGTCTGCCGCATACGGGTCACCGTCGCCTCGTCGAGGTTCTTCTCCTTGCGCAGCTTCTCTATACGCTCGTTCTTTATCTCGTCGAGCTGCTCCATGGCCTTCAGGCCCATCGGCGTGGCGGCATTGTCAAGGTTGAGCATGTTGGCCGAGAGGTTCATGAAGATGGTGCCGGTGACGGGATGGCCCTTGGGTATCTCAGGGAAGAACTTGTGGAACAGCGGCCCCAGCAGACGGGCCATGACGTTTACCACCCCACCCTTCTCGCCTATCTTCATGATGCCCATCCACAGTGCCAGCACACCCGTGAGGCCCAGCGAGAGCTCAAAGCCGGTCTTCGCCTGTGCAAAGGTGGAGTTTATCATGTTGGGAAAGACATCAACATCGCCCAGGAATATCAGCTTTACCAGTGCCACAACAAAGGCAACAAGGAAGAATGCTATCCAGATATAGTTTAGTACCATGCCTCAGACATCGATTGAATAAAGATTAACAAAATGCAAAAGTACAACTTTTCATGGAATAAGCCAAATAATAAAAACACTATTTTGGAGCAAAGTCCAAAATAGTTAACAGCACAACTAATAACGTATAAAACAAACGTAAAGTGGGAGAAACCATTCACATGGTCCTCCCACAATGGAATAAATATATAAGTATTTGATTACTCTTAGTCGTTGTTGCTCAGGTCAAGGTCAACAAACCTTCCTACAACATTGCTCTGCCAGTCAACCTCTGGGTTCTTCACCCACGTTGCAAATCCAGGATATGCACGTGTGATGTCAACGTACTCGTCAACCCACTTGGTGGTAGGCTTCACGTTGATCTTTGCAGCAGCCTTTCCACGCTCGGCAGTCAGCTCACACCATACGCCGTCCTTCTTCACGAAGACGAAGATGTCGGCAGCCTCGGTGTAAGTCTTGTCGTTGAGTTCGAATGGATCGGGCTCGGGCAGAGAGTTCACACCCGTGTTGATGAGGAACTGCTTGTTCGTGTCGTAGTTGGCCACAACATCGCTGACACCCGTCAGGCCAAATGCCTCGTGTACCTCAACACCTGTACCTTCGATGTAAAGACCGTCACTATTCTTCTGACCACCCACAACGAGAGGCAGACGTCCACCGGCAGCACGCAGCTGGATGGTAGCTACACCGTCAACAATCTTCCAGTCGAAGACAACGTCGTTGAAGTCGAAGTCAGACTTCTCAGAAGCGTTCAGGTCTTCTGCCATGATGCGGCCCTGGTAAGGATCATCGTCGGGGATATCGATGAAGAAACCAGGAGTACATCCGCCCTCGGCCTTTCCAAATTCTGGGTCAGCGGGGATTATTTCGGTTGTGCCAGCGTAAACCTTTGTCACGCCATTGTTTCCACGGCAGTTTGCCACGATGCTGAAGAACTTATAGTCGGCAATAGATAATGAATGGTTGTAAGCGTCGCTAGCATCGGTCTGGTGATAGCCGTTTCCGTCGGGAACGTTGTCCCATGTACCGGCCTTCACATAGATATTGTTCTCGAAGTAGCCACCAGTAGCAGGTGCATCCTGCTGCCAGTTCAGGTAGACAATCTTATCGACAATGTCCAGACCTGCATAGCCGCTGGTAGGACCTGTCCAGCTTGTACCGTTGTTGTAGAGTGTATTACACTGAACAAGGGCACCTGCTGCCAGACCTACGTATGTAGGATCACCAGTACCATCCTCGCTGCTGCTGAACATCAGCTCACCGTCAACGATAAGAGCCGAGCCACCAACACCCTCATAGTTACGTATGCGAGCATTGTTCTCTACATAGAACTGGCAAGCGTTGAAGATGCGTGCGTTGGCAGTGCTGCCTGTACCAGCGAAATGGTCGACAACAGCAAGAGCATGATTGTAGAAGTTGCTTTCCTGAGCACCACCCTGATACTCGTCAACACGGAACTCACCGTAGTTGTAGAACTTACCAAAGTTGTTGTTGAACGTTCCCACAGCAATGGTACCGCCGTTGTAGTTCTCAAGACCCTCGGCATTGCCATTGTTCACCTCAACCTTACCGGCACCTGTCAGTGTACCGCCAGGAAGCACAACGAGACGAGCCTGATTAACCATGTTCAGCGTTTTGCCTTCGGCAACATTAACCGTACCGCCGTCAGCGATAACAATAAGGCCCTTTGAGCCAATACGCTGATCCTCTGTGATGTTCCAAGTACCAGTTACGACAATGGTACGCTCGGCATTTGTTGCAACACCATCGGCAAGACCTTCTGAACCGGCTACATTGATGCCACCGTTCCAAGTGCCTGTAATCTTGAAGTTACGGACATAGTCCTCGTCAGCATTAAAGGTTACCCATGTAGGATGATTTGTCAATGCCCAAGCAAGTCTCTGCTCCCATGTGTCTGTGTTGCCATCATCACCAAAAAAATAATTATGGTCAGCCACCTGTTGAGGGTCATTATAATCAATGTAGTTAGGACCACCTTCACCCCAGTTTGTTGCATAGCCGCTGTTGTCATAGTTGTCCCCAACATTAGTGCTGTTGGGTTCCTTGGCAGTCTCATTGTAGTTAGCTACCCAAGTGCCATCGTATGGCTGAGTAATATCAGGGCAAGCAGGCGACACCTGGCTACGAGTAGCACGTGTTGCATCTCCAAATCCCCATGTCTGGTTGGCAGCTGGCTGTCCAAACACCTTGTAGAACACCTCGGCATAAGTCTGCAAGAACTTCTGCGAGTCTGACATCGGATCGTACAAATCCGTGTCTTTGGTACAGCTGGTGAACACACCACCCAGCGAGAGGGCTGCTGCACCGATAATCAAATACTTTTTCATAATTTGTTTGACAATTAAAAAATTAAAAATTAAAATATCCTCTAAATCAAATTAAATGCAAAAATAACAATATTTTGGGAAATACACAACATTCCCCCTGTTAAATTTTGCTAAAACCGATTATGCTCACATCGCATGTTATTCCCCTTATGAAGCTAAAGCAATCTACTTTTATCTGCTTTTTTAAGGTATTACATACCTTTTTACCAAATTCGGTTGCAAAGGTACAAATATTTTTTTTTATTCGCAAGCATTTTTTTTATTTTTTTTTGCGCAAACGGTTGCAGAAGGAGTTAAGAGTTAAGTTGTTTAAGTGAAGAATGAAGAGTGAAGAGTGAAGCACTCGACCTTTGGTCGCTCTTGCTACCGAAGGGACGCAAGAATTTCTTTTAGTCGCTACGCTTTGTAAAAGCGGCAGAGCCGAGCGGCTACACCGCGCTCCTGTCAATGGTCAACGGTAAGCAGTAGTGGGTGAAGCATTGCCGCTCAAGCTAAAAAAAAAATTATCCGCTCATCCTACACCCAGCACTGATTATCAGCAGGTTAGCACGAAATTATCCGCTAGTTATCCGCTCATTATCCGCTCGTCATCCGCATATCACAGGCTTTCCTCTGTAGTAGGGCCGTTCTGCGAAAAAAACGTGGAAGGATTGTTGTCCGAGCTGGACGGATTTTCGTCCGATGCCCCTTTGTTTTTTCGGACGCTCTTCTATTTAGTCGTGATACATAATGTCGCCCCTTTGGGGCTGATGAAACCATCCGTTTTTGCAGGGGTTTCACCCCTGCCTATGGTCTAACCAGCCCTTCGGACTTTAACCGCACAGTACGAAAAACTTACCGTGAATTTAAAAACAACTTTGGGTGGCAAGCGGATACGCTTACGTTGGGTGTAGGATAATAAGCGGATGATGTGCGGATAATTCCGTCCTAACCTATTGAAAATCAGTAGTGGGTGTAGGATAAGCGGATAATTTATTTTTACATGTTAGGTGCTTTCGTAGCATAGCGTACGAAAGAAGGCCGGCGTCACCTCGACTACCGGCCTTTTGGAAAAGTGTGCCAAAGCTTCCCAGCTTTGTTGAAGTTTGTGTTTTAATCCTAAATGAAATGTTATAGAGAAAGCATAGAAATATTTATTCAGTCTATCTTACCGTTCAAGACGGAGTCTTCCTGCACGGTCATCTGGTCTATGGCCAGTGACATGGAGTCTGTTCCCTGTTCTGCCATCACCGCACCGCTCTTCTGTATGGATGCAGCTTCGGCAGAATACTCGGCAGGACTGTCCCACACTCCGTCGTCGCTGTCTACCGCCTGTTTGATGGCGTTGCCCAGTGTCAGTATGACAGCCACCACTGCTGCGGCCCTGAGGAAAGGCTTCAGCCTCTCGCCCATCTTTATCGTCTTGGCCTTCACCTGCACCGTCCCCTCGGTGAGGGCAAGGATGCGCTCATCGAAGTCTGCATCGAGCTTAGGTTTCTCAGCCATGACATCAAACAATGGAGCATACTGCTGAAGTGCTGCTGGCATGTCGCCGGGCTTCTGAAGGAAGAAGGCCCTCAGAATCTGCTCCTCTTCCAGCGTTGTCTCCGCCTGGAAGTATCGCTCCAGTAGTTGTTCTATGTATTTATAGTCCATGTTGCTCTAATTGTTGGAACTTCTGTTTTAATGTCTGTCTGGCCCGGAAGATGTTTACCTTGACCTGCTGCTCTGTTATTCCTAAGATGGCGGCGATGTCGCGGTATGCTTTTCCCTCCATGTCTCTCAGCTGCATGCACGTGCGCAGTTTCTCTGGCAGCTGTGCTATGAGCCTTCTCACCATTTCCACCCTGTCGCGCTGTACAGCCTGTTCCTCTGGGTTGGCGCTATACGAGTGGTCGGTCTGTTCTATACCTGCCGTGTCGCTAAGTGAGGCATTGTACCTCCCTGCCCTTTTTGTCTTGTCAAGAGCCACGTTCCGGCAGATAGTGAGGCAGAAAGCTTCTATCGACTGCAGCTCGTGCCATTGTTCACGTCGGCTCCACACCTTAAGCATGGTCTCCTGTACTGCATCCTCTGCATCAGCCCTATCCTGAGTGATGCGCAGTGCCAGGCGGAAGAGTTCATCCTTCAGCGGAAGCACATCGTCTCGGAAACTGACTTCTTTCATCCTCTCTGATTATATGACGATTGTAAAACACAAAAGTTACACTTGACGTGATTTTTTTTACTCCTTTCGCTCGGCTTTGCCGCTTGGCTCGTCCAAGAACTCCTTTAACTTCTTCTATTAAGAAAAACAGGAGCCGATGCATTTGTGCACAGGCTCCTGTTATATATTAATAATGTACGTGTGGTGTGGATTATTTGCCGTACTTGATAATCTGTCCGGGTTTGAGAACCGACTTCTCGCTGATGCGGTTGAGCTTGCAGATAGCACTGACGCTGGTGCCGTGCTTGCGTGCGATGGCCGACAG
The DNA here is from genome assembly GCA_947303825.1 of uncultured Prevotella sp. Classification (GTDB taxonomy): domain Bacteria; phylum Bacteroidota; class Bacteroidia; order Bacteroidales; family Bacteroidaceae; genus Prevotella. The sequence goes on from CAMYZK010000050.1 coordinate 9,631, forward strand.
TGTCTCTCCGCGCTGCACCTTGTGGTTAGAAGTGGAAATCTGCTTCTTGTTGCCTTTGACGTTCTTGTTGGCCTTACTGTTCTTGGCATTGAAAGCCTTAACCTTGCTTTCCTTGACAGCCGAGCGTGTAGTGGCCATAGCTAAGGTCTGCTCCTTGGCGGGCATGACAACAGCGGTCTTGTTAGTGGTCTTGGTCTGCATGCGAGCCAACTTGGCATAGTCGGTATTGTCTTCACCGCCCTTGCCGCCAACACCGCGCAGGCGTGTTGCCACGAGCGACTCCTGGTTATAGGTAGCCTTGCGGAAGGTATAGAAGTCGCCCACTACATCCTGGTTATAGAAGTCGAACATCAGTGCAGGGTTAAGGGCTGTGCCGCAGAGACGTGTCTCAAAATGGAGGTGTGAACCGGTGCTGCGTCCGGTGCTGCCACCGAGTCCGATGGGCTGTCCGGCCCGTACAGTCTGGTTCTCAGCAACAAGCTGCTTCGACATGTGTCCGTAGATGGTCTCGAGACCGTTGTTATGACGAATGACGACATAGTTGCCATAGCCCTTTGGCTCGTAACGCACGATGCGTACCTTTCCGGGGAAGGCAGCCTTAATGGTATCGCCGGTATTCACCTTGATGTCAAGACCCTTATGCTGGCGTCCCCAGCGTGCTCCGAAGTTAGAGGTGATGAGCCGGCTAGGTGTAGGCATGGCAAAATCGCGCAAATCAATGCGGAAGGTGTCGGGCAGAGCCGTCTGGCGGTGTGCAGAGACATTGTTCCAATCATTGTATAGCTTTGCAGCGGGTGAGCCAGCGACCATCTCGCTCTCAAGCAGCTGCTGCAGCTGTATGGAGTCGACGGCGCGCATTTTGCGGTCTATAGGAGCCTGATTGGCCAGAATGTCTTGTGCGGCAACGGGCATCACTGCCGTCAGTGCCAGTGCGGTAAGTGCAAGTTTCTTGATTTTCTTCAGCATTGTTTGTATTATGTTATTATGTTATTATTTGCGCCACAATGGGCCGGTAAAGAAAAATTTCCGTTGCAAAGGTACGAAAATAATTTTGAAGAGCGTATAAAAATGAATGTTTTTTGCGTACTTTTAACACTCATTGACGCTCTCCTTTAACTCCTAAAAGTATGAGTCTTTAACTCCTAGAAAGTATTACCTTATTGATTCGTTCCAGAATCATCTCTGTGGTGATGGCGTTAAGACAGGGGTAGTCGCC
>CAMYZK010000051.1 GCA_947303825.1 uncultured Prevotella sp.
GGAGCGCGGGCGTCCTCGCCCGCCACCATTGCGGGCGAGGACGCCCGCGTTCCCAGTATTGGCTGCAAAGGTACGAAAAATTCGATTTAGTGAGAGCAGAAAAAGCATTTTTTTTCTGCCGAACGTGAGAAATTTATTCAATAAGCGAGCACAATACAAAACAAAAAAAAAATTTTTTTTTATTATACATTACCCGTTGGATGAAAACAATCCTTCACGGCAAGCATAATGGCCTGACATACAGTTACTTATGGTGAAGGATGTGTTTCGGGGCCTTCTCCTGTGCCTCTCCTGCCTACCTGCCATGCTGATGTTGGGTTTTATTTCGGCAACTTTTACCCAACTCTTGTGCAGAATAGTATGGCTGCTGTCCTTGGAGGAAGGGCATTTGGGTGTTGCTGACCAAGGTCGGCAACACCTAAAGCGGCATGCCTGGTGCGGAAAGAACAGGAACAGTAGTAAAACACCTATCCGTTCGTACTAGTACCTTCTCGTATCAGGCGGATTGTCGCTCGGCTCTGCCGCTTGTCAACGAAGGGACGCAAGAAATCAGCCAGAGATGAAATCTGCCTGAACAGAACGGGAAATGCAATTCTTCACAGTAACATACATAAACACAGACTGTTAGATGCTTTTTGAAGAATTTTTTTAAACATTCACTGGTTTGATATCTACTAGTCGATGCTGCATGTAAACATTCAGTAACCTATGCATCTTTTATCCCTGCGGTGTCGCGGGGTTTGCATCCCGTTTTTTGTCAATTTATTTTTTTATGGTTACTTAACTTCATTACTTGCGAAAGTTATGATAAAGAAATTGGCTATTTTTTTTGCAGATTGGATATTTATGCTTACCTTTGTCCCCGATAATCTGACCTTCACAAAGATACTGATATTATAATAATAAGTACCGTAAAAAACAACAAACAGCATGAAAAGTATTTTATTTGCAATGATGTTCTTGGCTGCTGGTCTGACAATGTCGGCTTGCGGCAGTAAGGAGAAGAGCGACGTAAAGTCGGCCGAGAGTGAGAATGAGGAGAGCGTGGAGACTGCCAAGACAGCCAAGACGGCCAATGCCACCACGGCAGGCGACCCGACGGGAATAGTCTCCATAAGGAAGGCATGGAAAAACAAACCCATCGATGTTGATGCCGGCGACATCACTCCGGGCATCAAGCAGTTTGCTTTGGCTTTCTGCAAGGAATATCCTCAGTGTGAGACAAACAAGGCCCTGATGGATTATCTCCTTTCTCCAGAGTCTGACAAAAAGGACACCTACGATCTCCAAGCCAGTTCGGAAGATGGAGATTACACTTACCACATAGAGAGCAATCCCCGTAAGGGACACATACGCTGCATGGCCGCAGTGCAGACAGCACCACTCACCGACGTGTGCTACTGGAACCGCAACAATGGGCACAAGCTTTTTGCTGCATACATGGAGAGTACGCATGAAAGCGGAGAGTACGACGAGCACCTGGTGGTGTTCTACGACATTGACCTGTCCACAGGTGTCATGACTCCCGAGACAAGTATTGCAAACATGATTGAGGAGCAGGTGAAAGGCTTTGATTCCTTCTCGGTTGTACTGCCTGTGGATGGTAAGGATATCGAAGTTAGCGCCTACACTATTGACGAGGAGAACGACTCGGCCGACTCTAAAGATATGCTGCTGAAGTGGAATGGCATGACATTCGACTGGAAGAAATAGGATGTCTGCCCATGTTTTTCAGGAAAAGAAGTAGGAGTCGAGGGTTTATTTGTTAAATAACATTAATGCCAAGCGTTATTTCAATGCCTGATATTCAATGTTAGACAAAAAAGCAGTACCTTTGCACCCGCTTTTCGGAAAACCCGATGCATCCGACGCCGTGAAAGGGCTATGATTAAGGTTCTGAGCAGCTGAAGGATGCTAATGAGCACCAAACAAATTAATCACAAACAACATGTATTTGGATCAAGCCAAGAAGCAGGAGATTTTCTCGCAGTATGGCAAGTCGGCTACCGACACTGGTTCTGCAGAGAGCCAGATTGCACTGTTCACCTATCGTATCAAGCACCTCACCGAGCACTTGAAGCAGAACCATAAGGACTATGGTACTGCCCGCGCGCTGACAAAGATGGTAGGTCGTCGTCGCAAGCTGCTTAAGTATCTCTATCAGAACGACATTACTCGCTACCGCGCCATTATCAAGGCTCTTGGACTGCGTAAGTAGAAAAAATGAAGCTCAGAACAGAGCTTCATTTTTTAGTGTAGAGTGTAGAGTTTGCTACCGCAGCTGTTCCTAATTCAACGGATTCTGGTGCGGTAGCATTTTTAGTTTAGAGTCTTCTACCGCAACTGTTCCTATTTCAACGGATTCTGGTGCGGTAGCAAACTCTACACTCTAAACTCTACACTGTTATTACTCCAGATAGGTATATCCGTATAGCCCGTTGCGGTAGTTGGAGAGGAACTCCTTGCCCTCCTCAAGGGTGATTTTTCCCTGTTTCACGCTCTTGGTTACCCATACTTCCAGCTGGCGCACCAGCTTCTTCGGGTTGTACTGCACGTACTCCAACACCTCTTCCACTGTCTCGCCGTCTATTATCTGGTCGATGTGGTAGTCACCGTCTTTCACGGAGATATGTACGGCTGTGGTGTCGCCAAAGAGGTTGTGCATGTCGCCAAGAATCTCCTGATAGGCACCCACAAGGAAGACTCCAAGGTAGTAGTCCTCGTTTTTCTTCAGTGTATGAACCGGCAGCGAGTGCGAGTTGTGGCGGTTGGTGGTGAAGTTGGCTATCTTTCCGTCGCTGTCGCAGGTGATGTCCTGTATGGTGGCATTGCGTGTGGGGCGCTCGTCGAGCCTCTGTATGGGCATGATGGGGAAAATCTGGTCTATGGCCCATGAGTCGCTGAGGCTCTGGAAGAGGGAGAAGTTGCAGAAATACTTGTCGGCCAGCAGCTTGTCAATCTTCATCAGCTCCTCTGGGATGTGCTTTAACCCCTTGGCCAGTGCGTGAATCTCGTGACATACACTCCAGTACATGGCTTCTATCTCTGCTCGTGTCTTCAGGTCAACAATGCCGTGAGAGAAGAGGTCGAGCACCTCCTCGCGTATCTGCTCGGCATCGTGCCAGTCTTCCAGCACATTGCGCGGCGTCAGGTTGTCCCATATCTCGTAGAGGTCTTTCACCAGCTGATGGGAGCTCTCGTCGGGCTCGAACTCCTCGGGCATCTCGGGCAGCGAGGCCGTCTCAAGCACGTCTATGACAAGCACGCTATGGTGGGCTGCCAGCGAACGTCCGCTCTCGGTGATGATGTTGGGATGGGGTATGTTGTTCTTGTTGGCCGCATCGACGAAGGTGTAGATACAGTCGTTGACATACTCCTGAATGCTGTAGTTCACCGAACTCTCGCTCGAGGGCGAGCGTGTGCCGTCGTAGTCTACCCCCAGGCCGCCGCCACAGTCCACAAAGTCAACGTTGTAGCCCATCTTGTGAAGCTGCACATAAAACTGCGATGCCTCGCGCAGGGCGGTCTGTATGCGCCGTATCTTGGTTATCTGTGAGCCTATGTGGAAGTGTATCAGGCGCAGGCAGTCTCTCAGCCCCCGCTTGTCTAGCTGTTCGAGGGCCTCCAGCAGCTCGGCACTGGTGAGTCCGAACTTTGAGGCATCGCCGCCGCTCTCTTCCCATTTGCCCGACCCGCTAGATGCCAGCTTGATGCGTATTCCTATGTTGGGACGCACGTTGAGCTTCTTTGCCACGCGGGCAATGATTTCCAGCTCGTTCATCTTCTCTACTACGATAAAGATGTGCTTGCCCATCTTCTGTGCAAGGAGTGCCAGCTCAATGTAGCTCTGGTCCTTGTAGCCGTTGCATACTATTATGCTGTCGCTCTGGCATTGCATGGCTATGACGGCATGAAGCTCGGGCTTGGAGCCGGCTTCAAGACCCAGATTGAACTTGCGACCGTGTGAAATGATTTCTTCAACCACAGGCTGCATCTGGTTGACTTTGATGGGATAAACCACATAGTTCTCTCCCTTGTACTCATACTCTTCGGCTGCCTTCTTGAAGCAGCTCCACGTCTTCTCAATGCGGTTGTCCAGGATGTCGGGGAAGCGTAGCAGCACCGGCGCCGTCACGTCGCGCAGCTGCAGTTCATCCATCACCTCACGCAAGTCCACCTGAGTGTCGTCCTTACAGGGAGTTACGTACACGTTGCCTTTGTCATTGATGCCAAAGTAGTTGGTGCCCCAGCCGCCAATGTTATACAGCTCACGGGCGTCGTCTATTGTCCATTTCTTCATAGTGCTTGCAAAGTTAGTGTTTTATAATTTGCTTTACGGATACATTCTATTCATTGAATACCGAATTATGTTTATTTAACAGAATAGCGATAAAATAACCCTGTTACCTATGCAGAAGCTAAAATAAATTGCGTAATTTTGCACACATGAACTGGACTCAGCTAATATCCAACTGCCGTCTGGGGCAGGAGCACGGACACCCGGAGCGTCACGATGACCGAACAGAGTTCAAGCGCGATTATGACCGCCTGATATTCTCTGCTCCCTTCCGTAGGCTGCAGAACAAGACGCAGGTGTTCCCTCTGCCGGGGAGCATCTTTGTTCATAACAGACTCACCCACTCGCTTGAAGTGGCATCGGTGGGAATGTCTTTGGGCTGTGATGTCTCGCGCCATCTTTGTGCAAAAAACAATGGTTTCATCGATACGCTCGTCCCAGAGATTGGGCAGATAGTGGCTACTGCTTGTCTGGCTCACGACCTAGGAAATCCACCGTTCGGACATTCTGGTGAGAAAGCCATACAGACCTTCTTCTCTGAGGGAAAAGGACAGTACTTGCAGCAACATGTCTCTCCCCAGTTCTGGGCCGACATCACATGCTTCGACGGCAATGCCAATGCTTTCCGGCTGTTGACGCACAGCTTCAAGGGCCGCAGACGAGGGGGATTTGCCATGACCTATAGCACGCTGGCCTCTATAGTGAAGTATCCTTTCCCTGCTACCGAAGCCAGAAAGAAAAAGAAATTCGGGTTCTTCACTTCTGAGCGCAAGGCTTACGAGACTATTGCCACCGCACTGGGCATTCCTATGATTGCCACCGACCGATGGGCGCGCTATCCGCTGGTCTACCTCGTAGAGGCTGCCGATGACATCTGTTATGAGATAATGGACTTGGAGGATGCCTACAAGCTGAAGATTCTCACCTACGACGAAACCGCTGCGCTGATGCTCTCCTTCTTCGATGAAACCGCCAAAAATCGCATTCGTCAGCGCATTGGCAACGAGGAGCTGAGCGACCCAAACGAGAAGATACAATACCTTAGAGCCTGTGTCATCGGCCTATTGGAAAACGAGTGCGTGAAGGTGTTCATTGACCATGAACAGGAGATTCTCGAAGGCACATACAGCGGCTCTCTTATTGATGCTATCAGCCCCGTGCCCTGCAAGGCTTACCAGCACTGTGCTGAACTGTCGAGGGAACGCATATACAAGAGTCAGCCCGTGCTCGACGTAGAGCTCTCGGGTTATCATATTATGGCAACACTGATGGAGCTGATGGTTGAGGCCATAGAGCATCCCGACCGTTATTACTCACAGCAGCTCATTGGCAGGGTGTCAAGCCAGTATGACATAAGCAGCCTAGATCTTGAGACGCGTCTCATGGCTGTGATAGACTACATCAGTGGCATGACCGACGTCTATGCACTCGATGTCTATCAGAAGATATGTGGCATCAGCCTACCATTGGTGTAATGATGAGTTTTTGGCAAGCCAAGCGAAGAATTAAGAATTAAGAGTTAAGAGTTAAAAGTTAAGAGTTAAGAAGTTTAACTTTAGCAAGTTATGGAGTTTAAGAAATTACAAGAAGTAATGAGATTAAGGGCAACGCTATTGTTTGGCATGCTCTTCTTTGCTTTTTCCACATTCCTTTCATCAGCGTCTGCCCAGACGCAACTAACCAGTTACCGTCCGGGGGTAACACCCGAGGGGGCCGTATATTATTTGCCAAAGACTGCGCTGAGGGTGAGTGTGCTTGTTGAAAAAGCCACCTTCAAGCCAGGCGACTTTGCCCCATACGCCCCAAAATACCTGCGTATGGCAGACGCTCGTCAGCAGCCCTCGACAACATACCGCGTGTTGAGTGTAAGACAAGTAGCCATGCCGGTGCCCGACACGTCAAAGGTATATGCCGTCAAGTTTGATGCTCGCACTGTCGCCTCGCGAATGACGCTGTCGAAGGATGGACGTCTGCTGGCCATCAACGTAGACAAAGCTGCCGATGTTGAGATGCCGGCACCTTTTGTCGCTGCCCAAAAGAAGGAACAGGTTAATGCGCGCCAGTTTTTGAGCGAGGAGATTCTTTCATGTGGCAGCACGGCAAAGATGGCCGAGCTGACGGCACATGAGATATATGACCTGCGCGAGAACCGGACACTGCTCATAAAGGGTCAGGCCGACTTCATGCCTAAGGACGGCACACAGCTCCAGCTCATGTTGGGTGAGCTTGATACTCAGGACAAGGCGCTCACATCGCTGTTTATTGGCACTACTCAGCGCGATACCACCGAACATGTTTTGTGGGTGACACCCGATGGTGCTTTTCCTCGTCAGGTGCTCTTCCGACTGTCGCAGGTTCATGGGCTTACCGATGCCGACGACCTGTCGGGTGCTCCCTATTACATCAGCATTGACGACCTCTCACAGCTACCCGCTGTCGAAGAGGCTCCTAAGAAGAAGGGGTTGGGCGGTCTGCTGCAGAAGAATTACGATGCAGGCATTTACGTTAACATACCTGGCCGGATGCGCAGCACCATCTACGAGGGTATCACACCCCTTGTCTCCGAGGAGTTTGCCGCTCCGCAGCTAGGCTATACACAGCTGCTCAGCGGCAGCCTGTTCAACAAGCGTTACACCACGCGCCTGTTGCTCAACCCGCTTACCGGTGCCATGGAACGCTTGGATGCCGACCAGCCGAAGTGAGTTAGGAGTTCAACTCTCAACTAACATAAGTGTTGTATCAGTCTTTCCAGCGATGGTATCTCTATCATGCCACGGTGCAGGGTCAGCATACCATTGTCTTGCATGCTGTTTAGCATGTGCGACACGTCGAGGCGGCTTGATCCCAGCTCTGTGGCAAGACGTGTCATCAGTATCCGTAGCTCTTTGTAGCCGGCAGGGTAGACAGCACGGGCTGCAAGGAAACGTATGAAGCGCTCGGCCAGCGAGCCAGGAGCCCTGCGCCATTGCTGCAAGGTGCTTTTCTGTGCCTGGGTAGACAGTATGTTTAGGAGGTTGAGGCGAATAATGAGGAACTCATTCAACAGCCTTAGCACCTCGTCTTTGTGCAGGGTTATGAATTGACACTCCGTAAGCGTCTTCCATGTAGCTGTATATCGTGGGGTGGCCCCGAAGAGGGCTTCCGGCTGTATCATCCAGGGTGCCGACAGCCGCTCAGACAGTGAATATCCCCCGTCGGCACTGCGAGTGGTAAGTTCCAGGCTGCCGCTTATGAGGAAATCGAGTTCGTGGCAGGGAGTTCCCTCCGAGGCCAGTGTGCGCCCCGCAGGAATCTTGGAGAACAAGAACTTCGTGTTTCCTGCCAGTTGCAGCAGCTCACCACGGCTCAGTCCCTGAAAGAAGACAAACTGTAGCAGGTGGTCGTATATCTTCAAGTCATAGCTGGTGGGTGATGGTTGCATGCCTGCTCTAAGTTTATTGTTACGGTTCTTCTATACTTAGTCCCGGCGACTGCCAAACGCAGAGTGACCCCTCCTTGTTGGTATAGATAAGGTATGCCTTCAGCTCCTTATGCCTGTCGAGCAGGGCCTTGGCTTTGTCCAGCCCCATCACCATAAACGAGGTGGCGTAGGCATCGGCCACGGCGCAGGTGGGGGCGAAGACCGTAGCCGAGAGAAGCTCGTGTTGCACGGGGTAGCCTGTCCTAGGGTCGATGGTATGGGCATACTTGCGCCCTCCTTTGTAATAGAAGTTGCGGTAGTTGCCGCTGGTGGCCATGGCCGAGTTGTCGACAGTCACCACTGCCTGCAGCGATGCGTCGGAAGGGACATTGCCCTCCTTGGGTGTGCTTACTCCAATGTGCCATTTCTCGCCTTTGGGGTTCACGCCGCTGGTAACCACCTCGCCTCCTATCTCTACCATGAAGTTTTTCACGCCATTCTCCTTCATCACTCTTGCTGCGATGTCGCAGCCATAACCCTTGGCAATGGCACTGAAGTCCAGCTGTGACCGTATCTTCAGCAGACTGTCTACCTGTTCCTGAGTGGGCAGGCTGTCGTTCTTGAAACCGAAGCCCCATGCATTGACCAGCGGTGCCACAGTGATGTCGAAGGCTCCTTCGGTGTCGCCGTTTACCGTCTGTGCCAGGTCGTAGACCTCCTTGAACATCTCGCTGCGCACAGGGTTCTCGCCACGGTTGATGGCGGCTACCGTACTCTTCTCGTTGAACATAGAGAACTCGGCGTCTACACTCTCCAGGGCTCTTACCACCTGCTCATGCAGGTCGCTATTCGACTGGTAGGTTATGTTGTATACAGTGCCGAAGATGAACCCCTCGTTGTGCAGGTAGGGAGTCTCTGTGCCGCTGCCCGTCTCAGCATGGCGCTGCCGTGCTATGTAGAAGGTGCCGAGCACCAGCAGCACCAGTAGCGGAAATTTCCAATATAGCGATTTTCCTTTCATTGCTTCTTATTAGATGAAAGATTTCTTCAGATGAAAGATGATAGATAAAAGATGAAAGATATGATTACCCTCCTGCGGTAGCCTCTCGGCTTTGCCGCTTTTACCTCTCGGCTCTGCCGCTTGCTACCAGCGGGACGCAAGAAAGCATAGCGACTAAAAGAAATTCTTAACTTTTAACAAGGGCTTTACCCCTGCCTGTAGTCTGTCGCCCTTTCAGGGCTTATCGCGATAGCAAATTCTTAACTCTTAACTCTTAACTCTTCACTCCTACAAGTCTATCGTTGCATTGAACGAGTATCCCAGGCGTGAGCTCTCCTGAATGCCATAGCCAGGCACGTACCATGTCTTTTGCATCAGACCGTCGTTGTGGGCTATCCGCTTGCGGTATCTCACCGACCATCCCAGATGCAGCGGCCCTGCCACCTTCGCGTCAATGCCGAAGAGCACCTCCACCCAGTGCTGGTGGCACCTCTCGTCTTTCACACCGTAGCTGGTGTTCCAAAGCCAAACTGGGTCGTTGAATGGTCTGCAGTCTATGTCTACATTATAAGAGGTGAAGGCGTATCTCAGTCCGGCAAAGACTCTGTTGCCAGTATGCTTCTTCTTCATCAGGTTTACGTCGGCTCCCAACCTGAAGTATGGCGCCTTGGTGTGGTATGATATACCCGTCACCTCGTCGTCCTTATGGCTGGCGCGCCCTATTCCTATCTCCAGGGTAGGGAAGTACTGGTCGTGCAGGTTCACCCTGGCTATAGCCTCCAGCTGTCCGTAGTCGCTCAGGGCCAGCTGTGCTGCTCCTGCAACGTCTAGTCCCACAGACACTCCCCTGAACATGGGAATGCTGTCGCGTTCCAGTTTCAGGAATCCCTGTGCAGCGGCGTTGTTAGCGCAGCATGCCGCCAAAATAAATGCGCAGATGAGTCTTATTCTGGTCATAGTCCACCATTGGGTTTTCTATTGTTACGCTGTCTATACCGTAGTGAGTGCATCTGGTGGCTGTCAGCCTGTGGAAGAAGTGGGGGCTGCAGTCCACGCTCTCAAAGTGTGGTATGTCCTCTTTCTTCAGTAGCAGGGTGTCCAGGGTCCAGATGTTGTCTTTATCGTGTATGATGAAGAGCAGCGTGTCTTCGGGGTTGGAGTAGCTTATGGGCAGCTGGAAGGCCGTTGCGTCTACCAGGCTGTTGAGCAGGGTGTCTTTGCCGTCTATGCGTTTTGTAATAACCCACAGTGTGTCGTTGAGCGTGGTGCTACCGTCGGCATTGTACACGGCATATTGCGTGGTGACGCTGTTCTGTACCGGGCAGTCGATGCTCGAGCATGAGGCTATGATAAACAGTGAGCACTGCACCATGAAGAATGCTGCTGTCAGCATTCCTGTCCTCTTCAACATGTATGTCTTTCCACTTCTCATCATACATTCCCCTTATTCTTAAACAAAAGTCTCTCCGCTTGGCTCGTCCTAGCGATCGGCTTCGCCGCTTTCTTGCGCTCCGTGGGTGCTCAGGTGCTTCGCAGAGTTCTCCGCAAAGAACTCTTAACAGGGGCTCCACCCCTGCCTGTAGTCTGTCGCCCCGTCGGGGCTTAACTCTCAACTCTTAATTCTTAACTCTCAACTCCTAACTCCTCCTCTATCTTGTAGTCGTTGCGGTTGGGTGACGAGCGGCTCACCAGGTCGGCCACAAACCCGGCCAGGAACAGCTGTGTGCCCAGAATCATCATGGTCAAGGCGAGGTAGAAGAACGGGGAGTCTGTAATCCATATCCGTCCCATGAGCTTGCTCACACAGAGTATGACTATAGCGATGAAACCGACGAAAAACATCAGTGAGCCTAGGAATCCGAATACATGCATGGGCTTCTTGCCGAAGGTGCTGAGGAACCACAGCGTGAGCAGATCCAGGTAGCCGTTTACGAAGCGGTTCCAGCCCATAAACTTCGATGTGCCGTACTTGCGTGCCTGGTGGTGCACCACCTTCTCGCCTATCTTGTCGAAACCGGCGTTCTTGGCCAGATAGGGGATGTAGCGGTGCATCTCTCCATACACCTCGATGTTTTTCACCACGTCGCGGCGGTATGCCTTCAGTCCGCAG
>CAMYZK010000052.1 GCA_947303825.1 uncultured Prevotella sp.
TTGCCCATATAGCCCATAGGGAAGCGCTCGCAGCAGTTGGCCACCACCTGACCGCCGGCCGTGGGCAGCCACTCCGACGGGATATTGTCCATGAAGTAGAAGATGCTGTCGGCCTCTATCTGCGCTATATATTTCTGTATGTCCTCAGTGAGCGACCGCGTATTCTTCTTATACTCATAGTTCAGGGTATAGTAGTCGTTCTCTATGGTCTCTACTTCGCCATAGCCTTTGTCTTCCTCTTTTTCCACCCACTCATCCATGGAGAGCGTGCATCCCGTGAGCAAGAGCAGCAGCAAGGACAGCATTGGGAAGTTTGCAAACTTTTTCATATTATCGGCTTTTTTGTGTTCTTTGTGAAATAACAGACTTATTAACCAAGACATCAGAGGCTCAGGCTGAACAGGTTGGACAGCGTGCCATGGGCCTCACCGTCGTAATCTATGGTCTGCGGGAACTCCTCGTAGCGCAGCTGCTGCTTGTAGTAGACCCGGAAGGTTACCGTCTCGTCGACACCTTCTGGATCAATATAGCGAATGTCGCTGCCCACGCGGAAGCGCACGTACTGGCGGCCTTTCCACTCCAAGACCTCCCCTACTCCTCGCATCTCGTCACCGACGAAGGCTCCTAGAATCATCGTCTCCGGATTGAAGGGCTGTCCATGCACCGTAACATTGGCATAGACCATCATCTCGTATGGATAGTCGCGGCAGGTGCTTTCCCAGCGGCGCATCACATTAACGTAACAGCTGTCTTCAAGCTGGCGTGACACGCTGATGGCCTTGACCAACGCCCAGCCCTCGCCAACGCCTGTAAACACATTGTTGCTGATGCTGAGCACGGTGTCGGCACTCGATGTCCAGTAGACATCGGAGATGGCAATGGACTCAGGCTTGATGTCGGGCTGCAAGGTAAACTGGTCGCCCACCATGATGTAGAGGGTATCGCGGCCAAGAGCCATCTCGACGGCAGCCACCTCATCCTCGTCAATCTCCATCAGCCCGCAGGAACCCATTGTCAGGGCAGCCACGAGCATCATGGCTATTCTTGCTGTCTTCTTCATCATTTAACAGGAGCTTTAATGGTTACAATGTTTGAAGGCTCACTCTCACGCCCGTCTTCCATCTGTATCTGGATATAGTAGTGGGCGGTCTCGCCTGCATTCAGCAGGAAGTCGGTAAAGTCGCGCTCACTGGGTTCGGCAGAGAGCAGGAACTTGAAGCGGTCGTCGTCAGGACCCTGACGCCAGATGCAGAAATACCAGTCTTTACCCTCGGGCAGCTTAGAAGCTTCCCACGCCAGGCGCGTCATCTTCTTGTCCTCATCGTAGCTGGCAAAGAGCTTGATAGGTGCCTCGAATACCGTCTCACCGACAAAGCGTGTACAGAACTGAAGGCTCAGGCCACTGCTGACGCCAGAGAAGTTGAACGACTCGACGGCATAGACATACTCCTCGTCGCTATTGACCGGCGGAACATCGGTAAAGTCGATATAGTTGTTTTTGGCCTTCACCGAGTCGCCATCGCAGCGACGCAGCAGCGTCCACTCCTTGTCGCTGTCTATAAGACGGCGATAGACGTTATGGTAGGCCATCTGCTCGTCGCTACCCACAATCCAGTGCATGTATATGCCCTTACCATCGACATAGCTGGAGTCGAGGTGGGCAACGGTGGGCGGAACGGCCGATGGACGCAGGACCTGCAGCATGTCGGAGAACTCGCCAACGTTGGTGGAGTAGTCTACCGCGCGTACCTTATAGTAAATATATTTCTGGTTGACGTCGACAGCAACGGTATCGACGAAGACGGTGTCACCAGTGACAATACCGTTTTTCCGCGCCATGAACTCATGGGTGGAGTCGTTGGCGAAGACCACCTCGTAGTAGTCGATGTCGTCGCTAACCAGCGGATGCCATGAGAGGGTAATCAGTCCGTAACTGTTCTCGGAGGTGTCGGGGTCTAAGACTATGGATGTCTCTGCCCTGAGGCCTGTAGGGGGCTCAGGAGCCTTCATGTCGCTGACACGTAGCAGCTGCGGAATGGAGTAGCTCACGTTCTGTGCCGTGTCGTAGGCTGCCATGACAAGCTGTCCAGTGACAAGATTGGTCACATCGACAGTTACCATCGTGTCGGTAGGTGCCAGAGGCTTGTCTACCAGCGGACGCCACTTGCCTTCGGTGATACGCTCGTGGAAGTACATGGGAACACAGCCCACGAAGTCGGCTTCGAGGGTATCCTTCACAAAGTGGATATTGGCAAAGACCTCCTTGCTGGGATCGTCTTCATTGCGGCGGTCTATCTCTATCCATGTGAGGCGTGGCGGAGTGGGAGGCACCATGTCTTTGATGGTGACGGAGTGTACCGGCGAGGGGCTGGTGAGCTCGCCGAAGGGGTCGTGGGCAAAGACGCGGTACTCGTAGGTGCCGGGCTTGTCAACATGGTCACTGAAGAAACAGTCGCCACCCGTCACACCGTTCATGATGATGTACGGACGCTGTGTGAGCCGCTGCCACTTTCCGCCTGCCTCGCGACGCTCCACCTCATAGCTGGAGAACACACGGTCTTCCCATGTGATGAAGATGCCGTTGGGATAGGAGATGGAGTCGCTGAGCTGCACGTCGAAAGGCTCCGGCTTGAACTTCACGTTCTGCACGCTGTCCTTCACGCCCACACGAATGGGCACTCGGTTGGTAGAGTCGTAGACGGCGGGTCTCACAAAATAGCTGTAGTAGCTGCCTTTCTTGGCTGTGCGGTCAACAAAGCGCATGGCCAGACGGTTGGCCAAGTCCTGACGCCACTCGCTGGTCAGCACTGCCACACCATACTGCAACTGCTGATCCTGGCTTATCTCGTAGAACGAACCCATGGAGCCTTCCTCGTCCTTTGTCTGGTCGGGAGTCATCTGGTCAAGGTTGTAGAGCGACCCCATGGCCAAGCCTGCAATGGAGTCATCCTCAGGATAGAGGGCACGGAACTCGTCGAGCGTAGCCGGCTTGAGCCCCAAGACGAGGGTGTCCTCCTCCATGGTCTTCTCGTCCATACGGACAATGGTGATGCCCACACGATTAAGGTACTTCCACGCCACATAGTCGTCTACTGCCCATCGCAGCACCACAGAGTCGCCATAGGAGCGGGTCATCAGATTGATTTTTGCCCGCATGTCAGTGCGCTGCTTTGCCTTCAGCTCTTCATAGAAGGCAGTGGTGTCGCGTATCTCGCCTGGCAGGTATTTCATAACGATGTCGGTATCCTTATCGTCGGGGGTGGCATGGCCTGCTTTACCGATTCCGCCAGTAAAAGCCATGCTGATAGAAGTACCGGCAAGAACCAGAACGGTGAATAGGGCAGGTATGTTTATTTTCCTTTTCATTTTTCTGAATATGATAGGTTCTACATTCAATCTTCGACGTTCAATGGTCAATGGTCAATGGTCAATGCTCAATGGTCAATGGTCAATGGTCAACGTCACTTAAAGAGATACGTCAGCGGATAGTTCAGGGTGAAGGTGTAGAGCGGGCTTTCGCCGAAGGCACTCTGGTTGACCGTATACTGACAGTTCACGAAGTCGTAGGCGTTGACACGGTAGGTGCTGAACTTGGCACTTGTCATGCGCTTCCATTCGGTAGTGGAGTTCAAGAAGTTACAGCGTCCGTGTCTGTTCTTCTTGTTCATCGAGTCGCCTGTCACATACTCAGTGCCCAGGAAGTCGCAGAACACCCACTCTGACATAGCCTCATGTCCACGTGCAGTCTTGTAAGACTTCGCGGCAGAAGAATAGCCCTTCAGAGTGCCCCAAGCAGTAAGCTTCTTCTTTGCACCCTTGTTCTGCAGCATAGAGCCCCAGACAATCGGGAACTGATAGGCAGGAATCATGATTGACGCATTGTCGTAAGATGCAGTACAATAAGTACCCACACGGCTGGAATACCAGTTCTCCATGCCATTGGCCTCGCCAGTAAAGCTCTTGTTGTCGTGGTCTATCTTGTCTATCTGCCTGCTGTACCTGAATATCTCATTGTCTATTTTATAACTGAGCAGGTAGGGATGGTACATGTCTATCAGGTAGTTCCATACCTTGATGTAATCATAACTGCTAGGCCTGTAGGTGTTGGCGCGTGGCAGTCCGCCGAAGAAGTAAGTGTACTTGGCATCGTCCTGCTGAGCCAACGGGTAGTCGGCACTCTTGCTCCACTGTGCCCTGTCATAGATGGAGAGCTTCTTGATGGTGTTGCGGTCGGTATTGGCAGTATAGGCCAGACCGTTGGCCGACAGCTTACCCTCAAAGACACCACCCTTGTCGGTGTATATCAGCGACTGAGCCGTAGTGACATCCAGAGCTATACGGTCGGCGTCGAACTCCCATCCACCCAGGAAGGCGTAGTCGGCCAGATAGGCTATATGGTAGTACGGGTCGTAGCGGCGGTACTGATAGCCGTTGAGGAAGTCGATGTCGAGTGCCAGGTTGTAGTTGGTAATAGCAGGCGGATTATCCTTCTCGAAATACACGTTGTCGATACGGGCACCCACGAAGGGTTTCTCGTATTGTATGGAATAGCCATTGTTGCCGGTCTTCCAGTTAGAGCCATACGTATAGACGCGCAGGTTCACAAGCTCTGTCGTTTCTACAGTAGCCTTGCCGCTGACAGTCTTCGACACCTCGTATTCCAGCTTCAGATTATAGTTAGACCCCAGACTGTAGCCTGTAAGGTCGGACTGCGGTGTCATGTTACAGGTGCTGCTGGTAGTAACCCACTTGTTGCTGCGCTCGCAAATCTTCTTTGAGCCAGAGTAGAGACGCCAGTAGAGCTTACCCTTCTTAAACGATGTCTTGCTAAGGTCGGTAGTCAGGGCGATATTGGGTCTCCTCATGTCGTGTTCATGGACTATAAAGCTATTGGTATTCTTCAGGCTGTTGTAATACGACGGGTAGGCAATGGCCAAATAGTCTTGCAACTCGGGGCAGTCGCCAATGGCCTTGGTAGAGCCGGTGCGGAAGTAGTAGGTCTTGCTCTGCGACCAAGCCTTGTTGACGTATCTCTTCAACGACTGGTCATAGTTCAGCGGGTCTACCTCCCTACCATTTTGTATCTCCTTCGCATATCCCGTAACCGTCATCATGTAGTAACGGTTGGCATTAAGCTGGGTGATGTCGAGCAGGTTGTTGGTACCGTCACTGCTCTTGATGTAGAAGGTACGCTTGCTGTCGGGATGATCCCTCTTATAGATGGTATTTGGCAGGCTCTTGTATTCCTTGACGGTTACCGAATAATTGGCTCCCGAGCGGAAGATAAACGTGCGGCTGGCCTGTGCCTCAAGGTCACTGGCATCACCATCGTAGTTCTTGCGCATACGTGCCAGCTCTGTCTGATCGAGCACACGGAACGGCTGTTCGAGCGGAGCCTGCGTATAAAGGTACGGACGTGTGAGCAGCTTGGGGTCGATGGCGTTATCTTCCTTCCAGCCCAGTTCCTTGTCGGCATATCCTATGCTCAAGTCGCCGAAGAGCTCGAAGTTGTCGAGGGCGTTGCCATAGAACAGGTCACAGTTCTTACCACACTCGAAGGAGAACTTACGGTTGACGTTGACGAGTCCACCGAAGAGGCGCAGCTTGACGCGGGCCTCGCCGTCGAAATGGCTGGGCTTCGGTCCCTGCATGCGGAACACACCTCCGATGGCTGCGTCGGCCACGTCGAAGTCCTTCTTCCAGAAGCCGAGGTTTATCCTCAGACCGAACTTCGCAAAGAGGTAGGCGTAGAGCTGTCCGTAGCCGTACCAGCCCTTGTAACCCGGCGACCCGGAGATGTTGGTACAATAGACATTGCTGGGCAACTTGATGATAGAAATGTCGAAGCCTGCAGTGGCACCTGTGTAGAGGTAGAAGATACCGAGGTCTACATTGATGTAGCCCCATACCTGTGCACCGAACATCACACCACCGCCAATCTGCTTGATCTGGTCGTTGAACTCCTTCATGGAGGTCTCGCGGGCACGGTTAGCCTTGCTTACGTCGGCTCCCTCGATACCCTTGCCGTCACCACCTCCGTTGAGGAACTTGCGGATGTCCTGCGGGATGTCGGGCAGCTTGCCGTTGTTAGGCAGCTCATTACCCAGGCAAACGTAGCCATTGGCACCGAAGTCAACGCTGACAATCTTCGACTTGAACTTCAGGTAGGTGTACGAGCAACGCTTCTGGAAGTCGGGTTCGCCGAGGTAGAGGTGCCAGTGCGGCTTGCTATAGGAAGTGCCCTTCTCCTTCCACGTCACCTTGACCTGCAGGGAGATGTGTGCACCCATAGAGGCGGAGCAGGAAGAGCCGTTCTTAGAAGCCTTCGACTTGTCGGGCGTGCCCTCCTTCTCGTCCATGTCCTTGAGCGAGCCTGTCGGATCCATCTTCTTCAGTGCCTGGTAGCCGCTGTTCAGCTTCTTCTTCAGGTCGCCGAGCTTACCACTCATGCCCACGGTGCCGGCAGCAGCGGCAGCGATGGTCTCGGCATCGGCCTTGGCATCGACAGTGATGTCTACCTGCAGATACTTCGTAGAGTTGTTGTTTTCGTATATCAGGTTGGCCTGTGCCTTGACAAGGCCGCTGACAGCCTCTATACTTCCATTGAACAGGAAGGTGGACAGACGCTTGTTCTTCGTGTCATAGATGACGGTCATCTCCATATCTGCCTTCAGCATAGACTGGCCGGCCGTCGTCGACAGGCCTAATCCTGCCACGACACCAATGAGTCCCTTCTGCGGCGTACAGCTGTCAGTGCCCTTACGACTACAGTTGTAGTAGAAGCCTGCTGTGATACTGTTGATGACCACGGGATCGCATCTCACGCCCACGTTGCTGGCCATCTTCGCATAGAAGAATCCGTAAGAGTAGGTAGAGCTGCCGCTCTTGTTCTTATAGTAGCCACCACTGGCGTCTACAGAGAAGAGGTCGCCCGGCATCTTGAACCTGATCTTGCCGGTATAGCCCTCCTTCGACTTGTCGTTCTTCTCAATGGTGAGGCTGCCGGAAAGTTCCATGCCGGCAAACTTGCTGTTAACGCTGACACTCTTGAACTCCGTCTTGTCGTAGCTCATCTTGATGCTCGAAAGCTTGGTCAGGTCGCTAGGCAGCGTGACATTGGCGTTGATGGTGATGCCGGCAGAAGCCCCCAGCTCAATACCGTCGATAAACTTGATAGAGCCCTGGATGTCGGCAGAGAGCTTCTTGTTGTTGTAGTTGAAGTTATACTTGTCGAGCGAGAACGTGAACGGGCCAAGCTTCTTCTCGGCAGAGGCCAGCGACCACTTACCTGTGTGGAAGTAGACCTTGCCGCTGGCAAAGGTAAACTCCTTGCCCTGCCACTTGATGCTACCCTTCAGGCTAGCGTTCTTAGCCTTCTTCTGCATGTCGCTTTCGTACTTCGACGTCCACGACGAGCTGCAGTTGGCAAGTCGCATGCCACAGAAGTGCACTCCCGGAATCTCAAACTTCATCGGGAGGCTGGAGTTCTTTATCTTATTGTTTAGGTAGCTTGTACCGCCGATGGTGATGTCGCCACCCATCATCAGCTCTACCTTTGTATCCTGACTGCTACCAGAGGGTACTGACTCCAGAAGGAAGTAGGTCTGGTCTTTGTTGAATTTAGCCTGAGCCAGGAAGAAGTCGAGCGAGAGCCCCTCCACCTGCTGGGTCTTGAAGATGACGGCATACTGGCCAGAGTTGCTGGTGTTCGACGTCATCTTCTTCATCTTACAGTCGTAACCTATCTTGCCGTCGAGTAGCGGTACGGCTATCTTTCCGTTGAAGCCGCAGTCGTTGAAGTTGTTCTGTATGAAGGAGGCGTAGACCTTGTCAAGGGTGAACTCCCAACCACCGACCTTACCTGTCTTGGCAGAAATGATGTTGGCAGCGCTGACGGCGAGCGTAGCTCCCGACTTGTCGAAGAACATGTTCTGCGCCTTTATCTCCAGGCGCTTGTCACCCTTCGTTCCTATCTCCAGCGCCTTGGGGAACTTGACACCTATCTCCTTGATGAACAGTCCCTGCCAGTCTTTGTCGCCAGTCACCTTATACGACTTTCCTTCCTTATCAGTCACGACACCCGTGAGGCCAGTCTTATTCTTGTCGTAGCCCTTGGGGAAGCTGCCCATCCTGTTAGAGTTGCGATAGTAGCTATGGTCGTAGACAATATCGGAGGCAGTGAACGTCCATCCAGGCAGATCCTTGGCCTGGAACGGGTCGATGGTGATATCGTCAACCATCCAGTCGTCCCAGTCAGCAATGCTGGCCCTCACGTTGAGTATGGGGTTTTCTTTCGTCGGACTACCGTTGTTATCCTTCACCAGACCAGGAATCTTCATGTCCATGTCTATGCCCAGGATTTCAAACTTGTCGTCGTGCCATGCAATGTATGTGCCATCCTCTGGCTCCAGCACATTCTTCGGAGCCTTGAAGGTCATCTCATACGATGACTTCGGGTCCTTGATGGTGAAGTCGGAGAGCAGGGCCACTGTTCCCGACTCTGGCAGCACGCGGTTGGGCGATATACACAGGCGCGGTGCTCCAAGCACAAGGATGTCGTTCTTAGTGTATTTGGAATTGGGCAGTGTGAACTCACCAAGCACATCCATCGTAGCGTGTGTGGCAGCGAACTTCATGCCCACAATCTGTATGTCTACCGGAGACTTGTTAATAGACTTAGGCAGAGCCAGCGGCATGTAGAGGTCTTTCACCTCGCCGGTGAGGAATGCGTTGACCACAGCCTGACCTTTCTTCACGTAGCCGTAATACTTAGCCAGGTCTATCTTCTTCGCAATGTCCTTCACCTTGCCGGTAGTGGCACTCTGCAACTCATTGGCGTAAGGTATGCCCGTGTCGCTGATGAGGTTGTCGATACCCCAGTCAGAGAAGAGCTTGTCAACGACCTGAATACTGCTCAACTGCTCATTATTACTATAGGAGGCAGCTGTTCCGTCGTAGACATAATTCTCTGTATTTATCTTAAGGTCGTCGAACTTCACGCAGACATGTACCTTCATGCCCAAGGGCTGCCACAGCACATGGCCCTTGCCTTCCCAGGTGTCTTTCGCCTTGCCCGCCTTTATTTCGTCGATAGTCAGCTCATACTCGCCTATCTTCACCTTCTTGCCCTTCAGGTCGGATGCAGAAGCAGTAGTAGGCGTAGTGTTCTTGATGTCTATCATGTTAGAACACTGGAAGAACTTCTTCGACAGCAGTTCAATGAGTGCGAAGTCCTTTATGTGTGTGCTGTCGCCCGTGAAGGCCACCGACGAACCCTTGGTGACAACGGGGTTGACACGCAGCACCATGTAGGTGCCGTTCTCCACCACGTCCTTTATCTTCTCCCAAGGAATGCTGTCTTCCAGCTCAGTGGTACGATTTCTGTATATAGGTTTGGTGGCCAGCGCAGCCTCAAGGTTGCATACCTGCTGTCCGCTAAAGATCTCCACATCGTATGCAAACTTGATGGAAGCGTAGTCCTTGCCTTCGCCACCTCTGTACATCGGCTCTATCCACTCCACCTTGAGGTCGTTGCCAATGAACATCTTACGTGCGCCACCCTCCTCGGGGAACTGTGGCTTGGTAAGCGTTGGCAGAGAGAAGGAGTAAAGCGAATCCTTAGAGATAAGTCCGCTCAGGTCATCGTCGCCCCACTCAAAGTATGGGTCTTTGTCCTTATCCTTATCTTTGTCCTTATCACCGCCTTTGTCGCCGCCTTTGTCGCCGCCTTTGTCGCCACCTTTGTCACCACCTTTGTCACCACCTTTGTCGCCACCTTTGTCCCCGCCGTTGTCGCCACCTTTGTCGCCACCTTTGTCGCCACCTTTGTCGCCACCTTTGTCACCGCCTTTGTCACCACCGTTGTTTTCCCCAGTGGTATCGTCATCCTCCATGTCGCTGGTCTTCACCCTGAACAGGCGGAAGGTAGACTTTCCTTCGTTCTCCAGCATGACATAGTTAAGCACATTGGTCGATGTGCTGGTGGCTGTCACCTGTGCAGCATATATCCTGTCAGTATAGAACTGTGAGTTAATGACAGTAGTAGGAATAATGCACTGTGCTGCCAGAAGGTTGTCGGCCTTATAGACGATGGGGTTGCGCTCAATGGCATCGTCGGGGTTCTGGTTCTTCATCACCTCGACAATCTTGAAGCTGTACTTGAATCCCATTGCTGCCGGGTTGCAAGCTATCACCGGCTGCGTCCAGGTGAACATTGGCGTCAGCGCATCGAGCACTGCCACGTCTTTGTTCTCCAGCGAGAGGCTGGTAGACACAGGTGTGAGGAACTGTGGAGCCTGTGCCTTATAGCATACGGTGAACTGCGCCTTTCCTCCAGTAGGATTGCTCACCACAACCGGGGTTGCCAGCTGTGGAGACGACCACTTGTATGCAGTGAGCTTAGCCTCATACTCACCTTCGGGCAGCAGTCCGAAAGAGCCATTGGTATAGCTCTCGAAGAGTCCCGGTGTGGCACTTACCTCGTTAGAGGGCACATGGTTGAAGAGCGTCTTCACCTCAAGCATGGTAAGCACACGCGTACCGTTGGCCGCTATGCTGATGGGCTTCATGGGCTGTCGCTTGGCCGGCGTGGTGACGCTAAGCCCCGATGCAGGCACCGTCTGCTGAATCTGCAAGGCCAGGTAGATGTCCTGTTGCTGATTAGAGGTGTTTGTCAACGTCACATTGAAATACTTGCCCGGGTCGTTGATGTAGAGCAGCACCTGGGGAGGCAACACCTGTTGCACAGGGGTAACATTGAC
>CAMYZK010000053.1 GCA_947303825.1 uncultured Prevotella sp.
GTACTTGGGCAGTGCATGGCCGCTATTTCAGCTTTGGACAGATGGACGAGACCGATGCCTTGGGCTATAAGGCCGGTACTTTCAGTGCCAAGGACATCGCGGTGGGCGGTGCCTTTGCCTACAAACTCACAGAGAGGCTGAACGGTGGCATCACGGCCAAGTTAGTCACCTCATATATTGGCAGTTACAGCTCGCTGGCAGCTGCTGTAGACCTGGGTCTGAACTATAGCGCTGACGAGCAAGGATGGAGCTTCTCTGCAGTGGCACGCAACCTGGGCGGACAGCTCACCGCCTACGAAGACGACTTTGAACGCATGCCCCTTGACTTGCAGCTAGGTGTTACCAAGCGGCTCGTGGGGTCGCCGCTGCGTTTCTCGGCCACCATGGTGCGCCTCAACGACTGGCAGTACGGACTGGGTCATCATTTTGTCTTCGGAGCAGACTTGCTGCTGTCTGAGCAGTTCTACCTGGCTGCAGGATACAATGCCATGCGTGCCACACAGATGAAAATAGCATCGGCCGACGGCGAGAGCTCGCATGGAGCGGCCCTCTCTTTCGGTGCAGGCCTCCAGCTGGAGCGTATCAAGCTGCATGTGGCTTATGCCAAGCTTCACGTAAGCTCACCATCACTGTTAATAAATTTCTCTTATACATTATGAAAAAAATAACTATAGCAATAGACGGCCATTCTTCGTGCGGCAAGAGCACCATGGCCAAGCATCTGGCCCGAGAAGTGGGCTACATCTATGTAGACACAGGGGCCATGTATCGTAGCGTGACACTCTATGCACTTCGTCATGACCTGTTTTGTGCCGACGGTTCGGTAAAAGCCGAAGAGCTGGAACAGCAGATGTCGC
Source organism: uncultured Prevotella sp. (assembly GCA_947303825.1). Classification (GTDB taxonomy): domain Bacteria; phylum Bacteroidota; class Bacteroidia; order Bacteroidales; family Bacteroidaceae; genus Prevotella. The sequence continues at coordinate 858 of CAMYZK010000053.1, forward strand.
AGATAAGCATCAGCTTCAGGCTCAATGCCGAGACAGGACGCCCTGACACCTATCTCAACGGAGAGTGTGTGGAAGACATCATCCGCTCGCTGGAAGTGTCAGAACATGTAAGCCTCGTGGCTGCCTTGCCTTTTGTGCGCACTGCCATGGTGAAACAGCAGCAGCTCATGGGACAGGACGGCGGAGTGGTGATGGACGGACGAGACATTGGCACCGTGGTCTTTCCCAATGCTGAGCTGAAGATTTTTGTGACAGCCAGTGCCGAGGTGCGTGCTCAACGACGATACGACGAGCTAAAGCAGAAGGGCATGACCGCCGACTATGCCGACATACTGCGCAATGTGCAGGAACGCGACTACATGGACTCCCATCGTGAGGTGTCGCCGCTCAGACAGGCCGACGACGCACTGCTGCTCGACAACAGCAACATGACCATTCCAGAACAGAACGCATGGCTCATGGAGAAGTTCAAGGAGGCTGTTAACAGATGAAAGATATTTAAGTGAAGAATGAAGAGTAAAGAGTGAAGAATTTCTTTTAGTCGCTACGCTTTCTTGCGTCCCTGCGATAGCAAGACCAAGGTCGAGCGGCCGCTTTGCTCTGCAATGAACTCCTAAACAAAAGTCTCTCAACTCTTCGCTCGGCTCTGCCGCTTTGCTTGCAAAGAACTCTTCACTCTTAACTCTTAACTCAATAATACGGCGTGCCCCAAACACGGGGTGCGCTGACTTTTTGTCGGTTGCTTATGTCAAAATGTCATGCGAAATTCCTTCGGCATGCGGTTTGAGGGAGAAAAGGCAGAAACAATAAAAAAATCAGGAAAGGAGAAATAATCATGACACTAGAGAAATTTACAATCAAGGCACAGGAGACAGTACAGCAGGCTGTAACCCTGGCAACACAGAACGGGCAACAGTGCATAGAGCCCGTACATATAATGGCTGCCCTGATGGACAAGGCAGGCGACATTGCTACGTATGTTCTACAGAAGCAAGGCATAGACATGCGCCAGTTGAACATGCTATGTCAGCAGGAAATGAGTCACTTGCCACGTGTACAGGGTGGAGAGCCTTACCTTTCGGCAGACAGTAACAAGGTGCTGGTGCGTGCTCAGGAACTCTCGCAGAAGATGGGCGACGAGTTTGTGTCGTGCGAGCCGATACTTCTCGCTCTAATCGACGTAAACTCTACCGTGAGCCGTATGTTGAAAGATGCCGGTGCAACGCGCAACGGCATGCAACAGGCCATCTTGGAGCTGAGGCAGGGGCAGAAGGTACAGTCGCAGAGTGCCGACGACAACTACCAGTCGCTGGAGAAATATGCAAAGAACCTTGTTGAGCTGGCTAAGGCCGGAAAGCTGGACCCAGTGATAGGTCGTGATGACGAGATAAGGCGTCTGCTGCAGATACTGAGCCGCAGAACAAAGAACAACCCCATACTCATTGGAGAGCCGGGAACAGGTAAGACTGCCATTGTCGAGGGTCTGGCAGGGCGTATAGTGAGAGGCGACGTGCCTGAGAATCTGAAAGACAAGCAGGTGTACTCGCTCGACATGGGCGCACTGGTGGCAGGTGCAAAATACAAAGGCGAGTTTGAGGAGAGGCTGAAAAGCGTCATCGGCGAGGTTACCCGCAGTGAGGGGCGCATCATTCTCTTCATCGACGAGATTCACACCCTGGTAGGAGCCGGAGGCGGCGAAGGAGCCATGGATGCTGCCAACATACTGAAGCCCGCTCTGGCCAGGGGCGAACTGAGGGCCATTGGAGCCACTACACTTAACGAGTATCAGAAGTATTTTGAGAAAGACAAGGCCCTGGAGCGCAGGTTCCAGACGGTTATGGTAGACGAACCCGACGAGCTGAGTGCCATCTCTATACTGCGAGGACTGAAAGAGCGTTACGAAAACCATCATAAAGTGCGCATACAGGACGATGCATGCATAGCTGCCGTGAAGCTCTCGGAACGCTATATCACAGAGCGTTTCCTGCCCGACAAGGCTATAGACCTTATGGACGAGGCGGCTGCGAAGCTGCGTATGGAGCGCGACAGCGTGCCTGAGGAGCTCGACGAGATAACACGCCGCCTGGCACAGCTGGAGATAGAGCGAGAGAGCATCAGACGCGAAACCTCTGCCACAACGACTCCACCTGCCAAGCTGCAGCAGCTGGACAAGGAAATTGCCGAACTGCGCGACCAGGAGCGCGACTTCCGTGCCAAGTGGGAGGGAGAGCGACAACTGCTCAACAAGATTCAGCAAGACAAGCAGCAGATGGAGCAGCTCAAATATGAGGCAGAGCGCGCAGAGCGCGAGGGCGACTATGGCAAGGTGGCCGAGATACGCTATTCCAAGCTCAAAGCCCTTGACGACGATATCGCCGCCATCCAGCATCAGCTGGATAGTGCGTCCGACGGTTCACCCGTCGGAAACAGCCGACTCGTACGCGAGGAAGTCACTGCCGATGATATTGCCGAGGTGGTGAGCCGCTGGACAGGAATACCTGTGAGCCGCATGATGCAGGGTGAACGCGAGAAACTGCTCCGGCTGGAGCAGGAGCTGCACAAAAGGGTGATTGGTCAGGACAAGGCCATCTGTGCCGTAAGCGACGCAGTAAGGAGAAGCAGGGCGGGGCTGCAAGACCCCAAGCGACCCATTGCCTCGTTTATCTTCATGGGAACAACAGGCGTAGGAAAGACTGAGCTGGCCAAGGCCCTGGCAGAATATCTGTTCAACGACGAGACCATGCTCACAAGGATAGACATGTCGGAATATCAGGAGAAACATACGGTGAGCAGGCTTATCGGTGCTCCTCCGGGATATGTTGGCTACGATGAGGGCGGACAACTCACCGAGGCTGTGAGACGCAAGCCTTATAGCGTTGTGCTGTTCGACGAGATAGAGAAGGCACACCCCGACGTGTTCAACATTCTGCTACAGGTCCTCGATGACGGACGGCTTACCGACAACAAGGGTCGTACTGCCGACTTTAAGAATACTATTATAATAATGACGTCGAATGCCACCAGGGAGCAGTTGCGCATGGTGATGAGACCGGAGTTTCTGAACCGAATTGACGAGATAATAGATTTTGAACAGCTGTCTGAGAACGAGATAGAACAAGTGGTTCGCCTGCAGCTGGACAGAGTGAAGAAGATGATAGAACAGCAGGGATTCCACCTGGAGGTGAGCGACCATGCCGTGCGCTGGCTAGCCCAGGAGGGCTACGACCCCGACATGGGTGCACGACCGGTGAAAAGAGCCATTCAGCACCATCTGCTCAACGAACTCTCACGCCGCTTACTCTCGGGTGAAGTGTCGAGAGAGAGGCCTATAGTAGTGGACGAATTTGGCGATGGTCTGGTGTTTCACAACTGAGGAATCTGACTCCAGTAGTGCTTGCTACACATGCACTGAGCTAGGGGGGAAAATTGAAGAATAACGACCCTCGATGCGTTAAAGGTAGTTAAAGACGGGTGAAATGTTTGCAAAATGCTACAAAAATAGTATCTTTGCACTGAAAAAAGCAATTTCATCTTTTTATTAATAAAAAACATTTAAGACCATGAAGAAAATGAAAGCTATTGTGCTCGCGCTTTGCGCCTGCCTAGTAATGACTGGTTGTAACAATCTTGCAAAAGGAACAGCTATCGGTGCTGCCGGTGGTGCTGCCCTCGGTGCAATCGTTGGTAAGATGACTGGTAACACCGCTGTAGGTGCTGCTATTGGTACTGCTGTAGGTGCCGGTGCCGGTGCTCTTATCGGCAAGCACATGGACAAAGTGAAGGCTCAGGCCAAGGCTGTGTCGAACGCACAGGTGGAGACCATCACCGACGCTAACGGTCTGCAGGGCGTTAAGCTTACCTTTGACTCGGGCATCCTCTTTGCTACTGGCAAGTATGCTCTTACCCCCAGCTCGAAGAATGCTCTCAATCAGTGCGCTAACCTGCTGATCTCTAACCGTGACTGCGATATTGCCATCTACGGACATACCGACAGCACTGGCTCTGACGCAGTGAACAATCCTCTCTCAGTGAATCGTGCTATGGCTGTTAAGAACTATCTGATTCAGCAGGGCGTAAGCTCTTCACAGATTCGCTTCGTTGACGGTCAGGGTTCTACCAACCCCATTGCCAGCAACGCTACTGCAGCTGGACGTCAGCAGAACCGCCGCGTAGAAATCTACATGTATGCTTCACAGGCAATGATTAACGCTGCAAACAACGGTACGCTGAAGTAAGAAGCATAAGACACTTATGATGCAAAGCCCCTCTTCCGCGCTATTACGGATAGGGGCTTTCTTGTTGAACGTTCTTCGACGAGCGAAGCGGCAGAGCTGAGCGGAACATTGATAAGAAACTTGAATTAAGAAGAAACAAAAAGAAAGATATGGGAGAGCTGGCTCCGCTGATACGAGACCTTGCACTGATACTGATAGTGGCAGGCATGGTGACGCTGCTGTTCAAGAAACTCAAGCAGCCGCTGGTGCTGGGATATATTGTTGCCGGATTTCTGGTGTCGCCACACATGCCCTATACGGCTAGCGTGGTAGATATGTCGAACATTCACCTGTGGGCTGACATCGGCGTTATGTTCCTGCTCTTCTCGTTGGGCCTGGATTTCTCGTTCAAGAAGATACTCAAGATGGGAGCCTCGCCCGTTATTTCTACAGTAACCATCATCTTCTCAATGGCGATGCTGGGCATGACCGTAGGGCACCTCTTCGGGTGGAGCCGCATGGATTGCATCTTCCTAGGGGGCATGCTCGCCATGTCGTCTACAACTATCATTTACAAGGCTTTCGACGACCTTGGCCTTCGCCAGCAGCAGTTTGCCTCGCTGGTGATGTCGGTGCTCATACTGGAAGACATTCTTGCTATAGTGATGATGGTCATGCTCTCGGCCATTGCCGGGGGCAACATGGAAGGGGGGCAGATGCTGAGCTCGGTGCTGAAGATAGTGTTCTTCCTAGTGCTGTGGCTGGTTGTGGGCATCTTTGCCGTGCCGCTGCTGCTGAAGCGTGTGCGCAAAATTATCAACGGCGAGGTGTTGCTGATAGTCTCGCTGGGTATGTGTTGCGCCATGGCTGTCTTCTCTACCAAGGTGGGATTCTCGTCGGCTTTTGGCGCCTTCATCATGGGCAGCATTCTGGCCGAGACGATAGAGGCCGAGCGCATAGAGAAGCTGGTGGAGCCGGTAAAGAACCTGTTCGGGGCCATTTTCTTCGTTTCGGTGGGCATGCTGGTAGACCCCGAGATTATAGCAGGGTATGCATTGCCCATCTTCGTGCTGGTGAGCACTATACTTGTAGGACAGTCGGTGCTGGGCTCGTTTGCCTTCATGCTGGGCGGCGAGAGTCTGAAGAGTGCCATGCGCTGCGGGTTCTCAATGGCTCAGATAGGCGAGTTCTCGTTTATCATTGCTTCGCTAGGTCTTGCCCTGGGCGTGATAAGCGACTTCCTCTATCCTGTTGTTGTTGCAGTGTCGGTAATAACCACCTTCCTCACTCCCTACATGATAAGGCTGGCCACTCCTGCCTATTCATCGTTGGAGCACAAGCTGCCCTCGCGTCTCATAAGAACGCTGAACAGGCTGTCAATGAGCCATCCCAACTCTACGGAGAAGAGCAAGTGGAAGCAGCTGCTGGTCCAGATGCTTGTCAATACTGTGGTATACTCTATTCTCTCGGCAGCTGTTATTGCGCTTATGTTCATGCTCTTCCATCCTTTCATGTTGAGACTGATGCCCGAGCAGACGACAGTGCTGGGAATAAGCATCTCTATTCCTGCCCTGCTTACAGGAGTTCTCTCCGTGTTGTTCATATCGCCTTTCCTCAGGGCTATGGTGGCTAAGAAGAACCATAGCGAAGAGTGGAAAGCCTTGTGGAAAGAGAGCAACCGCAACCACCTGCCATTGCTGTTCACTGTCTTGGTAAGGGCTGTGGTGGCTGTTGCCTTTGTCTTCTATGTGTGCCAGCATCTGGCCCATTTCGCACCTGCTATAGTCATCACGCTTGGCGTGGTGGTGGTGGGGCTCATCTTGCTCTCGCGCACAGTGAAGCATCGCAGCATACTGTTGGAAAGACTATTTGTTAACAACCTGCGCTCACGCGACATAGAGGCTCAGGTGCATGGCAAGAGGCGTCCGCTATATGAGGGCAGGCTGCTTGACCGTGATATTCATATTGCCGACTTCGATATTCCGCAGGACTCCCTCTGGGCTGGACAGACGCTGATGCAGCTCAATCTGGGGCGGAAGTACGGCGTACACGTAAGCAGCATACTGAGGGGAGGAAACCGCCTGAACATTCCCGACGGCAACTTCCAGCTCTTTCCCACCGACCGTATACAGGTGATAGGAAGCGACACGCAGCTGGCTGTGCTGCGTGCGGCAATAGAGAAGGAGGTGAGGGGTGAGGACACCGAGCTTGAGAAACGTGAGATGAAGCTGCGGCAGCTCATCATAGGCAGCGGCAGTCCGTTCATAGGAAAGACGCTGGAGCAGAGCGGGCTGCGCAGCGACTACAACTGTATGGTGGTGGGGCTGGAAGAGGGAAAGGAGAACCTCTCGCCGTTCAAACCTGCACGACGCTTTGCCGAAGGTGACATCATTTGGGTAGTGGGTGAGGAAGACGACCTGAACCGACTGTTAAGCAACTAGTGTCCCTTTCACTTCCCCTTCAAGTGGAGCTTGCGTAACTTGAGTTACTAAGACAACCGTTAGTCGGGAATAAGGAAGTTTATCACTTCCTGCTCTACCGTTATCTGGTATTCTCCCACTGGCTGCTTCATAATACGTCCGTCTATTCCCACAAGGGCATGGCGTGCCTCTTCCACCACTAGATGGCGAGTGCGGTAGGGATGTACGGAACGGTGGTTGAGGAAACGTCTGGAGATGAGGAGCCACAGTCCGCTGAACAGCTGCATGAGCTGTGGGTCGTAGACCACGGTAAGGTCGAGCATGCCGTTGTAAGGTACGGCACTGGGAGTCTGGCCATAGCCCAGTGAGTTGCCCACGCACACCGTCATAATGCGGCGGTCTATGGTCTCACAGTTTACGTGGAGGCGCATCTTGTAGTCCTTGCGATGGAATATCTTCAGTATGATGGAAACGATGAAGGAGAGTGTGCGCGACCATAGAATCTTGCGCGTCTGCTGCCGCAGGTTCATGATGTCGGCCGTAGTGCCTATGTTTACACAGTTCAGGAAGAAACGCTGCTGTCTCTCTCCCTGCTTGTCGGTAAAGGTCATGCAGCCCAGGTCTACCTGTCGTGTTCGGCCTTTGCAGAGCCACTCCACAGTCTGAGCATCGTCATCTTCCTTGAAGCCCCAGAAGCGGGCAAAGTCGTTGAGCTGGCCGTTGGGCACCACACCGAGCTTCACGTTGTTGCGCACGCTCCGTTCCTCACGCATAAGGCAGTTAACTGCATCGTTGAGGGCCGAGTCGCCACCCACCAATATGATAGTCTTGTATCCGTTGCGTATGAGCATGGTGACAAGGCGCTCCACGCTGTCAGAGTTCTCGCTCTGCACCATGTCGTACATTACCTCATGCCGGTCTAGCTCACGCTGCAGTTTCTCCCAGCGTTTGCGCTTGCTCTTCAGTCCATTGCGGGGGCAGTAGAGTATGCCCCAACGGTTTTGCTCGGTTTCCATTTGTCAGTTCAATTAACTATCCACATTCCACATTCCTCTTTTCACATTCCTCCTCTTTCCACATTTCTCTTTCCTCTTAAAAGTTCTATTCCTATTTACGCTGCACCATTCGTTCATAGTTCAGTGTGTTGATGTCTATCTTTGGTCCTTTGTCATCATCGTTCCATATTCTCATGTGCAGCGGCTCGCCCAGGTGCTTGTAGTACTTGACGACAGGGTTGAAGGCTTTACGACCGATTCCGAGCAGGTCGCTGACATAAAGATGTGTAGCTATGGTCTTTAGTGATCTCTTAGTGTTTGTAGCCATAGTTGATATGAAGTATATTAGTTGTTGCAATTATTGTCTAAATGTTTGTTGTAAAGGGAGAGGATTTCCTGGACTTTCTGCTCCATGGGCAGGGTGGCGTCTATCCAATGTATGCGGAAGCCTCGGCGCTCCATGCCCCGGAACCAGGTCATCTGGCGTTTGGCAAACTGGTGGATAGCTATCTCCAGCTGTCGGAACATCTCGTCGTAGGAGAGCTGACCTGTGACGTAGAGTGTCACATACTTGTATTCCAGTCCGTAGTAGGTGAGGTCTTCGGGGGCAATGCCCTCTGCCAGCAGGCTGCGCACCTCGTCGACCATCCCCTCGTCGAGTCGGGCCTTCAGCCGACGGGTAATCTTTTCGCGGCGCAGCTCACGGTCTATAGCAACACCAACGATGAGCGATGCAGCTCCCACGTTGGTATTCCCGGAGGGAGATGGCTTTAGTAGGGTGGGAGAGTGGCGCTGCCCCAGCTCTATCTCTATGGCACGTATTGCACGTTGGGCTGTGTCCACGTCGGTGGTGTTGTGCATGTGTGTGCCGTTTTTGGCTTTCAGGGCAACGAGCATCTGTGTGAGCTCTGGCAGAGACTTGCCCTCCAGCCTGGCCCTCAGTTCGGGGTCTTGGGGCACTGGCGAGAGTTGGTAGCCTCCTAGCACTGCTTCTATGTAAAGTCCTGTGCCTCCGCAGAGTATGGGAACTGCGTTGTGTGAAAGGACGATGTCGTAGGCACGGGCGAAGTCCTGCTGATACTGGAAGAGGTTGTACTTGGTGCCCGGTTCGCAGATGTCTATCAGGTGGTGGGGGATAAGGGTGGCATCTTCCCCTTCTCCCACGGTATAGTCGGCCAGGTCTTTGCCTGTGCCTATATCCATGCGTCGGTACACCTGCCTTGAGTCGGCAGAGATAATCTCTCCGCCGATGCGCTTGGCAAGTGCCGCTGCCAATGGTGTCTTGCCGCTAGCTGTAGGTCCAAGTATTGTTATCAAGTTTTTGAGTTTAGAGTTTAGAGACTTTTGTTTTGGAGTTCAGAAGTTCTTGCGTTCCTTCGGTAACAAGCCACCAGAGGTCGAGCGCAGAAGTTCAGGCATTTGTCTAGCTGATGTCCGCATACGTAATGTTCTGCGTTCAACGTTCACCGTTCACCGTTCAACGTGTATCCAGTCGGCCTCCACCCAGCCACGGTCGCACTTAGGGTCGCTCTCTGCTGAGACGAATCCGAACTTGGCACCTATCCATACACCCTCCCGCATCTTGAACATGTCGCCGCAAGGGGTGAACTTCTTGCCGTTCTGGCTCCAGGCGAAGTTTACTTGGGAGTTGTCCACGCTGAAGCGCAGGTATATGTCTTCGTGTATTCCAGGCTTATAGTCTATCTTGTCTTGTGCAGTGGGCTTGAGTGTGGCAAGGATGTTTTCTTTTTGTGCCTTACCCTTGTCGGCTCCCAGGCATGTCATCTGTACCAGCTGGAACTCGTTGCCCTGGCGTCGTACTACGAGGGCCGAGTAGTCGCGTCCCATAACGATGAGTCCGCCAAACTGCCCGTCGGCCTTCGATGTGAAGCGCAGCTTGGCTGTGACGGTAAACTTGTCGGCAGGAGTCTTCTGCAGCAGCATGTTGGGTACCAGATAGAGGTTTTTCCATCCTTCGGCCAGCTTGTGGGTGTATATGCGGAAGGTGCCGAAAGCGGTAGGCACACCATACTTCTCGTCGTAGTTGGCCTGCCACTGCCATTGCTTGCCCATGGTGGGAGTGTTGAACTCGTCGCTCTCTGCAGGGTTG
>CAMYZK010000054.1 GCA_947303825.1 uncultured Prevotella sp.
GCCGACGGTGATCTCGTCGTTGGTCAGAGGCTCGCCGTAGTAGACTTTCTCGTCGGTCGCTATATTAAGTGTGATTTCTCTCTTTGCAATCTCCAGTGTGCCGTCCACGATCACGAATTTGACATTGCTGTAGTTCTTGCTGGTGTTCTCGTTAGCATTGTATCCGGGATTCTGTCTCAGCACCGGGCAAACGTTGATGTCCGCTTGCGGGATGGGCATGTAGAGCTTTGGCTCGGTGCTCATCTTTGCTGCCACGGCATTACCGTTAGCAAGTTTGCGTACAGCCCAGTTTCTCATCCATGCGTTTCCGTTGTAGTTGTTCACGGGTGCCTTGCCCTCATCGTTCTGGGCTGCCAGCGTGGTTGTGTAGTCAACTCCGTCCACGTGGCGGTAGTTGTAGCGCAGCAGGTCGTACCAGCGCTTGCCCTCGAAGGCCAGTTCGCGCAGGCGCTCGTTGAGCACCAGCTCCTCCATGGTGTTGATGCCTCCGCTGAAGGCCACCCAGTGTATGGAGTCGGTGCTGGTGTCGATAGTCTTGCTGCGTGAGTTTACGGTCTGCACCAGGTTGAATGCCTGCCGCAGCCTGATGTCGTCGTCGGCAGTTGCCAGAGCTGTAAGGGCCTCTGCCTTCATCAGCATCACGTCAGTAAGGCGGTAGACGATGTAGTTCTGCTGATATTGGGTGTTGTAGTCGCGGTTCTTCGTGGCATACGATGTAGAGCTGATGGAGTTGTAGTTACCTCCCCTCTCATTGCCGTTTGACACGTACTTGCGCAGTTCCAGACCGTCGTTGCTGCCAACGGTGACGGGAACGTTGTAGGTGTAGGTCAGTCCTCGCCAGTCGCGGGCACCTGCCGTACCGCTTATAGTGGTATAGACAGCTCCCTGGTTTTTGAAGACAGACGAGGCGTATAGGTAGGGTGCACCTCCGTTGGAGTAGTGTGCGTAATACTGGCAAAGGGCGAAGTTGCCTTGGTTGTTGTAGTCGGAGCCGTTGAACTGCAGCTCAAAGATGCTCTCCTCAGCATTCTGGGTTACAAACAGCTCTTCAAACATATTTCTGTTCTCGGCCAGGTAGAAGTCTTTCTCTTCTATCTCGTTGCGGTCTTTTACATGCTGGCTCTTCTTTGAAGCTATCACCTTGTCGCAGTACTCTATGCATGCCTCGTAGTCGGCTCGGCTGTGGTTGACGCTTCCGCGCCAGAGGTACATGTCGGCCAGCAGTGCCTGTATGGCATCGCGGGTCATATATCCCACTCGACGCCAGTCGTTGTAGGCTGTGGCCGACAGGGCGTTGGTCTCTGCCGTGCGCAGGTCGCTGATGCATGCCGAGATAACAGAGTCGGGTGCTGCCTGTGGTATGTTGCGGTTCTGGCTGCTGTTCATGTATGCCTCAGTGACAAAGGGCACGTCGCGGAAGTTGCGCACCAGATAGAAGTAGCACAGGGCGCGCAGTCCCAGCATCTGCGAACAGTCGGAGAGGTAGTCGCCTTCGGTGTATGAGGGGTCTTCCTGCATCACGGCCTGGGCTTTTGTCAGCACCAGGTTGCAGTTGTTTATTACATGGTAGAAGGCTGCCCATCGTGTGAAGATGTTGTCGGTCTGCGTGTTGGCAAGGTTTATCTCTGTGAGGTCTTCCACCAGCCTTCCCGTTACGTTCTGCACAGGCAGCAGCTCCTCTGAACGCAGTCCGCCCCACACTATGAGGCGTGAAATCACGTCGGGTGAGAGCATCGAGCGGTAGGCGCCGTTTACCATCAGCTGCACATCGGCTTTCGACTTCCAGAAGTCCTCGTCAACGGTCTTGTCTTCTGGCAGTATAACGGTATCGACGCATGAGGTGAACAACAGCCCACACCCGACCAGAGGGACTGATATACCACAGAGCCAAAGAACCGAGGTTCTTATTTTTCTTGATAATCGTTGTATATTCATGTTATTATTCTTTTTCTTGTTTTATATTGGAAAGTCTACCCGGTCTACCCTCCATTGGGGAGGGACAGGGGGTGGGCTGTTAGAATCCCACGTTCAGTGTCACGGTGAACTGTTTTGAGCGAGGTGTCTGTGAGCCGTCAGATGCAATGCCGTAGAGTTGCGGTGATATTTCTGGGTCTATGCCGCTGTACTTTGTCCAGATATACAGGTTGTTGAGCGAGGCATAGGCCTGAAGCTGGTTCAGTCCCCAGTCCTTTATCATCTTCTTGGGGAAGTTGTAGGCTATCTGCAAGTTCTGGAAACGTACGAAGCCACCGTCTTCCACGTAGCGGTTGGAAGGCTGGAAGTTGTAGCTGGAGTTGTACATGGCTCGCGGAATGGGTGTTACGTCGCCGTCCTTGCGCCAGCGATAGTTTACTGTAGCACACTGGTTGTAGGTGTCGTACATCTTTTCCAGGTTCTGGCGGGCCAGGTTCACCAGCTTGTTGCCGAAACGGTAGTTGAAGCGGGCCTTCATGCTCCAGTTGCCATATCTGAATGTAAGGTTGAAGCCGCCGTTCACCTTTGGCAGTGAGTTGCCCAGGTACACTACGTCGAGCTCGTTTATCTGTCCGTCATGGTTTATGTCCTCGTACATGGCATCACCTCCCTGGAAGGTATATGTGCTTGAGCCGCTGCCGTTGGTGCTGGTATAGTTGTAGACCATGCGGGTGGGGTGTCCCAGGCTGTTCATCAGCACTGTGCCTTTTTCGTCTATTACAACGGGGAATGTCTTGCCTTCGGCAAGCAGCTTGTTGATTTCCGACTCGTAGGTGGCAGCATCCCAGTTGTTTTCCTTCTGAAGGTTCTCCAGATAGTCGTAAGAGTACTGGTAGACACCCAGGTTGCGGAAACCGTAAATGGAGCCCAGCGAGTTGTTTAGCTGAACGCGCAAGGGCCAGTTGCCACGGTCGGTGACTCCCCAGCTGCCGGTGCTCTTGTTCCTGGTGTAGTTGATGGCCGAGTTGTTGAGTGCGTCAAGCACACTCTGGTCCATCTCTTTCAGCAGGTTGGAGTTCTGTGCGACATTGAAGCTGGCATCGACAGAGAATTTTCCTGCATGGATAAACTTCTTTGCAGTGAAGTTGAGTTCCCATCCGTTGTTGTCCATGCGTCCTGCATTGATGTAGCTCAGAGTGCTGTATCCCACCATCGAAGGAATGGCTACTCCCGACATGAGCAGGTCGCGTGTCTCCTTATGATAGTAGTCGAAGTCCACCTCAATGCGGTCGTTCAGCAGTCCGAGGTTGAAGCCCACGTTGTACGACGTGGTCTTCTCCCACTTCAAGTCGTCCAGCTTCAGGCCTTCAAGCGTTGCTGTGGGCTGCTTGGTACCAACGGAGAAGCCGTAGTATCCGGCAGAGGGGTTGTAGGTGTTGTAGAACGACTGGAGTGAGCTGGGTGCCCTGCCCACAACGCCCCATGACGCACGCAGTCCGAGCATCGACAGCCAGTTGCCTTTTATCGGCTTGAAGAAAGGCTCGTCACTGATGTTGTATCGGGCAGACACACCGGGGAAGATAGCCCACTTGTGCTTTGGACCGAACTTGGAGTCGCCGTCGGCACGCAGAGATACACTGAGGCTATAGCGTCCGTCCTTGTAGCTTACGTGGCCATTGTAGAGGAAGTTCTGTGATGCAGAGCGTGAGTTGCTGCTGCTGATGCTTCCGCCGGAGCTCAAACCGGCATTCACCGTAGAGGAGGTGATGCCCGGTGGCAGGTCGTTCATGCTGGATATCTGCTTGTTATACTTAGATGTGTTCATTTCATAGCGTGCGAGCATGGTGGCAGTCCAGTCTTCATTCTTGAAGTATGGGGTGAACTCCAGTTGCACGCGTCCGCCCACCTTGATGCTGTTCGACTCTGTGTTCGATGCCAGGTTATAGCTGTTTGTTCCCGACCACTTCTGGCTTGACAGCGATGCGGGATAGTATGACGGACTGCTGTTGGCATAGATGTCGAAGTCCACACGTCCGTTCAGTGTCAGGCGGCTGGTCTGTGCCTCTGTGCCCAGCAGCTCGTATTTGATGTTGAAGTCGGGTGTCAGACGGTAGGTATTCTCCTTGGCCCATGCCTGATAGGCTTTGGCCACGGGGTTGCCCAGGTCGTAGATGGCGCGAAGCTCATACGACGAGTAGTTGCCGTCGTATGGTGTGCGTCCCGACTGATAGGGGTTCATAATGTAGAACTCGTCGGTGTCGTTGCCATTCTCGTCCTGGCGGTAGATGCTCATGTTGGGTGAGATCTTCTGTGCCAGCGACAGGATGTCGTTGCCATAGTTCTTCTTGTTGCCTGTATAGGTAAGTGCAAAGTTTGTGGAGAAGCGTATGCGGTCGGAAACGGAGTAGTCGAGCACCATGCGTGTAGTAAACTGCTGGAACTTCTGCTTGATGATGGAGCCCGACTGGTGCTTGTAGCCGGCCGAGATGCGGAACGTGGCTTTCTGTCCGCCGCCGGTGAGGTTGATGTTCCAGTCGTGCATGGCACCAAACTGTGTTACTGCGTCCACCCAGTCGGTATTGTTGTTCCAGTTCTCGTATTCGTTATAGCCGGAGGCGTCATAGTTTAGCTCGGCTACGTTGGTGGTGGCGTTAGAGAGCTGCGAGGGGTTGTAGAATTCCTCTTTCATCAGCATGGAGTAGTCGTCACCGTTGAGCAGGGTGTAGCCCTTTGGCATCCAGGTGCCTGTCATCTTATAGGAGAAGTTCACCTTGGGTTTGCCCCTGGAGCCGCGCTTTGTCGTGATGAGCAGCACGCCGTTAGAGCCTCTGGATCCCCACACGGCTGTTGCGGCGGCATCCTTAAGCACCGTGATGCTTGCTATATCTTCCACGTTTACAGAAAGCAGTGCGGCGTATGACTCTTCGTCGGCATTCTGGAAGTCGAAGTTGTCATCGGGGTTGTCGAAAATCTTGTCATCGACCACTATCAGGGGGTTGGCATCGCCAGTGATGGTGGTGACACCACGCAGACGCATGGTAGTGCCGGCACCCAGGTTTCCTGAGTTGGCTACGATGTCGAGGCCTGCTATCTCACCCTGCAGGGCTTCGTCGGCCGAGGTGAAGGCGAGTCCTTCCACCGACTCCATGTTCATGGTTTGCGAGGCGGTGGTTATCTCTTTCTTCTGCATCATCAGTCCGCCGGAGTTTGTCCTGCGGCCCACTATCTTCACTTCCTTCAGCTGGGTGTTCTCAGGGTCGAGCTTCACCTTGAAGACGGTCTGGCTGCCTATGGAGAGAACCTTTGTCTTGTCGCCCACGTATGAAACCACCAGCTTGTTCGAGGTGCTCTTTATCTGCATGGAGAAGTTGCCGTTGAAGTCGGTCTGTGTAGCCGATACGATACGGTTGTTGGCATCTCGCTCCACAACGTTGCCCATCATCACCGGGCCGTCGTTGTCGGTCACTGTTCCCGATATGCGCACACCCTGTGCATGTAAGCCTAGAGAGCCTAGGATGCAGAGAGCCGTTAACAATATTTTCTTGAATTTCATATATTCGGTATATATTATCTGTTTTCAATAATCAATTACCATGACAGTCCAGACTGGCCTGAGTTAAGAGGAGTGTCTATCTCGTGCACCACGCAGAACGAGGAAGTATAGATAGACGTGGCATTCTGGGCGGCAGCGTTAAACCAGTAGTCGCGTGCCATCAGGTTGACGTGCTTCGAGGCATCGTTGGCATCTATGGTTACTACGGCTCCTGTGTTGTCTTGCACGTTCAGTTTGCCGCTGCCGCCACTTACGCGCAGCTCTATGGCCAGGCCCAGGTTGTCGGTGCTCAGGCTGTTGTATCGGTTGGTGGCAACTTTGTTGTCGGCAAATACCGATGTGTTCTGGAAGTGGTAACGGGCAAAGTCTTTCAGTATGCCAATCATCTTCTTTGCCCTTTCCATGGCACTGGCAGCCTCGGCAGTGGGTTTGCCATCCTCGTCAACATCGGTGGCATACTTCTCGTAGAGGGCCTGGATGTCCGACCAGCGCGGCAGTCCGGCAGCGTATGCCTTCTTCATGGCATTGTTGTTGGGGGCATAGAGAGTATAGTTGAAGGTGTTGAACATCTTCACGTTTTCGTCAAGGCAGCTGCCTGCAACCTTTGAGTTGCCGCTGCCCCTGTCGCTGGTAAAGATGACGTAGGCGTCCTGCTCGGTGGTGTTGAATTCGTTCAGCTGGTCGCTGATGCCTGCCCACGCCAAGAGCTCTGTTGCCGAGAATCCGGCGCATAGTGCGTAGAACTCAGAGAACTGGCTGTAGTTCTTAAGGGTCTTGCTTACGCTGTTGCGTGGCGACTGAATGATGTGGTCTATACGGAAGGCAGTTCCGTTTTTCTCGTTATACACCTCTTCTATCACCGAGGGGGCCACGTCGTTGTCTATCTGCTGTCCGCTGAGCACCTGCTTGCCCACGGTGGCTCCGGTAACGTGTATGGCACCGCCATGCTTTGTCTTGTAGTAGTTGTTCTCACCCAGTTTCTCTCCGGCAGAGAGCACCACGGTGTGGTAGTTGAGTATATCGACAAACAACGACTTCCACTCGGCGATGGGCACAGCGGCTCCGTTGTTCATCACTTCGCCTATTGCGTTGTTGGTGGGGTTGTACTTATATGCCACGGCCTTCACTGTCTGCTTGTCTGGGTCGTAGCTGAACTTCAGTGCGCGTTTCTCGTTGTGTCCCAGATAGATGGGGTCTACATAGTATTGGGCAAAAGCTTCGTCATCGGGTATGAAGAAGGCGAAGTTCTGCTTCATAGCCATGAGGTAGTAGTGGTGTGAGATGCCCAGCTCGCTGTCGTCCTGTACTGCCCAGTTCATTACCTTCATGTCGGGGTAGACGCTCGAAGGGGCCATGACGCTCTGGAACTCGTCGGGAGCTATCAGCTCGTTCATCTTGTATATAACGCCGTTGTTGGCTATACTGATGTTGTAAGTGCCGTCGCTGTTGCGGTCTATCAGGTCGAGGGTTACGCCCATATACTCGTTGGCATCGTTCTGTATCGACTCGAACTTGCTGGGTACAGTGGCGATGAACGATGACTTGATGAGGTTGTTGACAAACGATGTCAGTATCTCGGGCTTCTGCAGGAAGAGCGAGTCGAGGTTCTCATTCAGATGGGCAGCGTTGTTCTCGCTTTCCCTATACTTGCCATAGAGGTCTATGAGATAGGCACCGTCGCCCCCTTGTGTGAAGAAGTCGATGACGGCCTGGTCGGTAGGTACGAACATGGCTGCAATGTCGGCAATGGAGTAGTCCACTCCGCCCGATTCCTGCAATGGGCTGTACTGGTTCCACCCCGGGTCAAGGTTTAGCAGGTAGGACGATGTTATGATATTTCCATCGGGGTCTTGCCGCTGTGCGTGTGCCGACTGGCTGTTCAGGTAGCGGCGCTCGTATATCTTGTCTATCGTTGGCAATCCGCGTTCCAAGGCCATGGAGTTGTACTGGCTGGTGATGGTGGGATTCTCGAAGGGAGCGCAGAAGTAGTCAAGTATTCGGCTGAAGTAGCTGGTCTTGCTGTCGCTGCGCAGCACCTGTGCCATGTTGCCCGGTGGCACTATGACATCCTGCATCTGGTGAACGTACCCGTTAACGCAGGTGATGTCGCTCTTCAGTATACGGTCGTTGAAGATGTAGGCCATGCCGTCCACATAGGGAGTGCCGGTGAGGATGGCGAAGTCGCTCTGCTCGCCGGAAGTGGTAATGCCGTTGTTGAGCATGTGCTCACGTGTGAAGTGCACCATCATGGGGCGCGACGCATCGCTCACCAGGTACATCTGGCTGCCGTCGCGGAACTTGTCCCAGTAGGTGTTGTATTGCGGCATCTCCGACAGCTTGGTGATGTGCTGCACGGTGTCGGTGATGCTGAGCTGTGTCTGATGTTTCACGGCCATGCCTTTCGTTACCGAGCTCTCGGCACTGCTCTGGTTGCTTACGTTGGAGAGCATGCTCACCAGCAGTGCGTTGTCGAGCATTGAGGAGTAGAGCAGCATCTTCTTCTGCGACTCCGACAGTCCTTCATAGCTTGTCACGCCCCACGCATTGTGCTGGAAGAAGCGTGAGAACGCCTCGTCGTTGGCCGGAAACACAGTCTTCGATCCTGTGCGGTCGAGCACCTCGGCATAGCCTAGGTCGTCTACCAGTCGAAGGTAGGTGGAGAAAGTCCCCGTCAGATACTGAGGGTTCTTCAGTTCCTGATAGATGCTTCCTCCCAGCCATGCTGGTTTCTTTTCGGCATCCACCGGCTCGTCTTTTTCCATACAGCCGGTTGTCAGTCCCGTCAAGGCGAGAAGGACACAGAAAATGATTTTCTTCATAAGGTTGTTATTTGCTTTTTTATCGTTTCTTCAGTAGATTCGTATACAAGGTGCAAAAATAGGTAAAAATATGCAAACAGCAAAATAATTATTCTCTAAATAATGACATCTTCCTTTCTTTTTTGTCATTTCTGCCATACAGCGAGCATTGACCTTCTGTAAGCCGTTATGCTGCATCCTTTCGCGCGTATATATAAATAATGAGGAGATACCGGTTGGGGCATCTCCTCATTGCTAGAATTTTGGGTAAGTAAGAATATTACTTAATCACAATGACTTTGCCGTTCTTGATGTAGAGACCCTTAGTGGCAACCTTGACAGCCTGACCGTTCAGGTTGTAGATGATGCCAGATACGGGCTGTGCATTCTCAACGACGCTGTTGATGCCAACGGTGACGGGCTCAATGTAGTCACCAGTCTTGGTCATCGAGATGTCGTCCAATGAAACCAGACCGTCGGGGTTGGTGTTCATAATGACGAGCTTGGCACCGGCGGGAATGTTGACGTTCTCAACAATGTTGGTTCCGGTAGTAGCCGAGCCCCATTCTTTAATCTCAAGGTCGGTATAGAGCAGAACCTCGTCGCTGCCGTCTTTAATAATGCCAAGTACGTAAGGATTTTTGTTGTCTGCGCTCTTGTCGTTACGGCCATAGATGGTTACCTTATAGGCAGCTGCATCTTTGATAGGCTCTGTCCATACGTATGCCCCCTCGTCGAGACGGATGCCACGACCCTGAGAGAAGCGGTCGAAGATGCCGTTGGAGAAGCTCCACCAGTTGTTCACTGTGCCAACCAGCTGTCCAAGACCTGTGCCTTCGCCTTCATCCACTACGGGCAGTGCCAGACGCTCAATGTCGCTGTAGTAGGCCACAGAGTCCTCACCGGCAACATATCCGAAGCCGTCCTCATTAGCAGCGGTAGGAGCGTAAGATAATTCTCCGATAAATGTCTTCTTGCCGCTAATAGTTCTATAGTTCAGGCTGCCAGGGAATGCGAAGGTCGTACCGTTCCAAGAGGTTGCAGGAGTGAAATAGTACTTGCCGTCCTTGCTATAGCCGCGAGAGGGATATACGTAATAGTTGTCGCCCTCGAAGAAGTCGCCCTGGAACGAAGCCAGACGGGCGGCTGCTCCGCTCTGTCCGTTAATCATACAGTTCAACACAGCTCCGTAAACCTCTGCGTCGCGGAATTTAACAGAGATGACAGAAGAGCCGTCCTCGGCAATAGCCACCGTCTCGCTGTCGTCGCTGTCGTAGATATACTTCTTGCTGTTGTCGGCAGCATAGAATGGAGTCTTATCGCTGTCAAGCAGCTTCACAAACTTGCCCACCTGACCGTTGCCGGTACGAGAATCCTTAATCTGGGTGTTATTGGCATCAACATACTGAATAGTGTAGTCGGCAAACTTTGCATTGCTCTTGTAGTTGGTGATGGTCAGGTTGTCTACCTTACCGCTCATCTTATTGTTAAGCCATGCAAAAATGTCAATCTGTGACAGTGCGTTAGCGTCATCCTGCCAGAAAGCGTCTGACCCCTGATGTATGACATTACCTTCTTTATCGGTCACAATCCATGCTATGGTGTGTGCTTCTATGTTGGCCATTAAACTCACATGGAGCCACTTGTTGCACAGACCAAGGGTTGTAGAAGCGGGAGTAATCTCTTCACCCGTTTGCTCGTCGAACACTGCTTCGGTCACAACGTCGGCCTGTGGTATAATAATATCATTTACAAAAGCATTAGACTTGTCGGAGCCAATGCGGAAAACAGCGCCCTTTGGACCGTATGTGTTTTTGCCGAAACCAGCTCCATTACCAGCAGAGAAATCCCAATTATCATGTTCCTTTGTCCACCAACGTACCTCAGCATCGCCGAGTGTCAAGATGGAACGCGTACCACTCTCATTGTAATAGTCGAACTCAACGCCTACCATTGCGGGCTGATCAAGCTTGCTGGTGAAGTCGTAGCGAGCGAAGCCGTAGCCATTTTGACAGTTATTGGCAGCGGTAAAGACCAAAACGTTTGAGCTGAGCACGTCATCTGTGGTGATAGCCCCGCTGAGTCGGTTGTAGTTTATAAAGGGATCCACGCCGTCCTCAAAGTCATGCTTCGTAGTGGTAGCCTCAAACGGCTCATACTCCACTTCAACCACAGCCTCGGTCATGTAGCCACCAGCGGCACCACCATTACCACTCTTGATACCTTCATAAACAAGGATAGTTTCAGATTTCTGGCCCGAAGAAAAGGCATCGGTAATGTCCCATTCATGCTCTT
>CAMYZK010000055.1 GCA_947303825.1 uncultured Prevotella sp.
GGTGGTCTTGGTGCCGGCTGGGGCTGCGGGCTGCTCCTGACTGAGGAGGGTCATCACCTCTTGCATGGACTGCAGGCGGTCTTTGGGATGGGGCTGCATGCAGCGGTTGATGATGTTCCACATCTTGTCGCTCACGTTGTCGGGCTGCTCGCCTATCACATCGCGCAGGTCGAAGGCGGCCTGCTGGGGGCTACGCCCCGTAAGCAGATAGTAGAGTGTGGCACCAAGCGAGTAGACATCGACGGTGGGCGAGAAGGTCTTTACCGACCCCTGCTCAAGGGGTGAATAGCCCTGCGACTGGTTGGTGAGGGTGGACTTGACCTCCTGACCGCCCTGACGGTAGACGGAGGAGAAGCCGAAGTCAATAAGCACTGCATTGCCCCGGGCATCGAGCATGATGTTGTTGGGCTTCACATCGTAGTGGCACATGTTGTGCTGGTGCATGTATTCGAGGGCCTGTGCCACCTGGCTGATGTAGCGTGTGGCCACCGGCTCGCTCACGCCACCGGCGGCCTTGCTCTGGAGGGTGCCTCCGCTGAGGAAGCGCATCACGTAGTAGCACGTAGAGTTCTCGCCCTTGATGATGTCTACCACGTCTACGATATAAGGCGACTTCATGTTGGAGAGGTTGTAGGCCTCCTGTTCGAACTTGTGCAGATAGTGCTCGAACTCATACTGGTCGCGGTCGGGGTCGCGCACCACGACAGTCATACCGTCGGCAGCACGCTCGCACAGCTTGTCGAGGAAATATTCCTTGATGACCACGTCGACATCGACTTTCATCTCTCCCAGCTTGCCTTCTACCACTGTGTTCATCTTTGCCAGATAGGTAATGCCGAAGCCTCCCTGTCCGAGTTTGCTGACAATGGTGTACTCTCCTTTCTTTAAGGTTGTTCCGTTAAGTAGTTCCATATCTATATGTGTATTTTATTGTTGTTGCTTTATCACGTCAAGCATGTTGTTTATCTTCTCCTTCAGCTTTTCGTCGGTTATTCCCGGCAGACCCTCTTTTGCCACAGAGTCGATATAGTGTGCGTATGGCTGGTTGCCGGCCAGAAAGCTGCGCAGCTCTTTCTTGCGGGTGGCAAAGGTCTCGGCCATGAGTATGAGCGCCTGTTCATAGTCTTGGGCTACGCCCTTGCCCTGTGCATAGCATTTTGCCAGCATCCAGCGCGCGCTGCTGCTGGTTGTTGCCTTCAGGAGATGGGCCACGCCAAGCGTATCGTCGGTCTGTACGCCGTCGCCAGTGAGGTAGATGCGTCCCAGCTGGTAGTGGGCGGCAGAGAAGCTGCTGTCGGCAGCCTGCATAAGGTATTGCATGCCTTTTTCCCTGTCCTGCGTGACGCCACGGCCCTGATAGAGTAGCAGGCCTGTATAGTAAAGGGCTCCCACCTCGCCGTTGTCGGCAGCCATGCGGAACCATCTTATTGCCTTGTCGGGGCGCTGTGAGTCCATGTAGTAGAGGGCTGCCCTATACTGACTGGGCACGTGGCCAAAGGTGGCTGCCATGGTGAGGTAGCTGTTGGAGAGGTCGGCATCGCGCTGCGTCCCTATGCCCTTGGCGTAGCACTCACTGAGCAGCAGGCTGCTGAGTATGCTCTTGTCGGCCCGGGCCAGGCTGTCGTTAAACAGAAGCACCCTGGTATAGCCCTTTGTCAGTGCATCCTTATAGAGCTGGACGGCCTTGGCAGAGTCGGCAGTAACGCCATGGCCCTTTTGGTAGCAGTAGGCAAGCGACAACATTGCCGCCGAGTCGCCAACATCGCTCTTTGCCTGCAGGCTGTCGGCGGTGCCAACGCCACTACCGGAGACCTGAGACCTGCATGCTGCCGACAACAACAGCATGAACATTATCACGGGGCGCGGGATATGCATATAGGGTCAGCGTTTCTTTTCCTTAAACAACAATGTGGTCTGCCCGATGCTTATCGTATCGCCATATCGGAGGTAGATACTGTCGCCCTCGACGAGTTCCTCTTCGTCTAGGAAGACGGGGTTGGTGGTCTTCAGCAGTGTGAGCAGAAACTTATAGTTCTCTTTTATAGGGTCTTGAGTAACCTCGAGCTTCAGGCTTCGGCGGCTCACGGCATTGTCGGCAATGCGTATGTCTGATGGGTCATCGGGGTCGTCACGGCCTATGATATAGGTGCGCGGCTCGAGGTCGATGGGCTTCTGTCCGGGCCACGACAGCTGTGCCGGTGAGCGGTTGGACGACATGGGGTCGTAATACCTTACGATGGAGGTCTTCTGCTGCTCGGGCTGTGAGGCTTGCGCTGCAGGCACAGGCTTCTGAGGCTTAGAGCTGTAGCAGATAAGGGTGTTGCACTTGGGGCATCTCACCTTCATAAGCTGCTCGCCTTCTGCCCTGGTGTTGAACCGCTCGGTACAGCATGGGCATTCTATTACGTATTCACGCCCGGGCTCAGCCCTTTCGGTAATGCGGTATACGCCCCTGTACTTGGCCGACTCTGTGGCGCGTCCCAGGAAAGCGGGGTTGTTACGCGAGGTCGTCATAGTCGTCGGTTATTTCTACGCCATCATCGGCAGGCACATCGTCTGTATCGTGGTAAGTGGCGGAATCGTCGGTATGGATGGTGGCGGCCAGGTCATCGTCTATTATATCGTCGCCAATGGCATCTTCGTTGATGTCGTCGTCGGTTATCACATCCTCGGCAACAAGCTCTTCGGAGATGATGTCGTCTTTAATGTCGTCTTCGTTGACGTAAGCTATCTCGTGCTCTTCAGGTGCCAGATAGGTATAGTCGCCCTCGGGGTCGTCAATACCGCTGCCGATAGTCTCTACGAGGTCGCTATGCGACAGCCCCGATGCCTTTGCAACATCGGCCAGCGCATCGTGGGAGTAGAACTTGCCATCGATGGTAAGCTCGATGGGGTTGCCGTTGAGGTCGTAGAAAGACTCGTAGATGTCGTCCTCGTCGATGTCGGCAAGCATGAACTTGTCGCCTGTCGGAAAATGGCCCACGGCCACCTCGTGCTCATTGCCCTCGGTGTCGTAGTGAGTCATCATCTTGTCTATTTTTATGATGTCGGCCGCATCGACGTCGTCCTCGTCGATGTTCCATTGGCTCGCCTCTTTCTCGGTAGGCGTGAGTTCGTGGTCGGGCTTGTCTACATGTGGTTTTGCCGGGGTATGGCTATTGGAATTGTCGGCGGTGCGGTTGTTGGCGACATTGTTGTTGGTGGTGTTGTCGTCGGTGGTGGTGTTATCGTCATCAACAACGTTGTCAATGTCTTCAAGTTCTTCCTCATCGTCATCGATAGAGGTGTCGGGTGCCACGGGCCGCAGATGCGTATAGGCTCCTGCAGCGGCTCCCACCACGACGGTGGAGGCAGCGGTGATGACCAGCTTGGTGGTATCTATTCTACCGGTGTTGCCTTTCTCGTCTACTGGCAGTGTATCATTGTTCATAGTCTTATGAGTTTATTAGTTCTTGAGTTTTGTTTACTCGGTAATCATATCTTTCATCTATCATCTATCATCTATCATCTTTCATCTATCATCTTTCATCTTTCATCTATCATCTATCATCTTTCATCTTTCATCTGTGAACCTACCATCGTACAATGACCCTGGAGTGTTTCTTTGTCGGCCCAATGAGCTGCGGGTGTTGCTGTTTGCCCATTCCCTCTGCCCGTTTTGTCACATCGCTATGCACGTACTTGAACAGTTCGATGAGGGTAATGTCTTTGTCACGGTTGGCATCGGCAAGCCCTCTCAGCCCCTTCAGCAGTGCCTTTGAGAAGTATCCGTTGCCTATCCACAGGTTTTCCATTGCCGACTCTTCTGCACGGCAGCTGATGCAGTAGACGGGTTTGCTGCCTTCCTTGATGTCGTAGGCAGAGATGGACTCAGCAGCGGAGCCCGACCTGCAGGCGTCAATAAAGAAGAAGATGTTATCGGTAGCAGCGTTGGCAAGCATGGCGTTAAGGTCGTCGTATGTCAGTTTTTCCAAACCGTAGAGGTATATGCCTCCCGGACCGCCATGCCCGGCAAAGGTGAAGATGATGTTGTCGCCGGGCTTTGCCAGCGAAGTGATGACCGAGAGGCGCTTTGTTATGCTGTCACGGCATGCGTACCTGCTGGTGAGCACCGACACAGTGGCCTTGCGTTCCTTGAACAGCCTTGCCAGCTCTTTGGTGTCTTTGGTGGCACTCTTCAAATTTGCGTCCTCATTGCCCGGCCCGTAGTTTGAAACTCCCACTGCCAGCACGTATGTCTTCTGTGCCCCCACAGTTGCCACCAAAAGGAATGATAGTATTGCTATTGTCAGAATTCGTTTCATGTAGGTTGTAAGTTAAGAGTGAAGAGTGAAGAGTTAAGAGTTAGGAGTTCTTTGCAGAGCAAAGCGGCGGAGCCGAGCGAGGAGGTGAGAGTTACATGGCACCGCAACGCGAGCACTGCATGTTGTGTATCTCGTCTTCAGAAAGAGGATTGGGGCGTGAGCACTCGGGATTGGGGCATCGGCAGTAGAGCTCCCTTATCTGCTCTATGCTCTTTTTCTTCTTTGCAAAGATTTCGGGTATGAGTCGTGCAAAGAGTCCCGACAGCACTCCCAGTGCTCCTATCTTAGGCCCCAGCAAGAGCATCATAATGGCGGTAATGACGACAGGCACTCCTATCTGCAGTATTTTTATATTGCGGTTGAGCGCATCGCGCATCTGCTTGTATTCATCAAACTTCTGCCTTATCCTGATGAAGTCGTCGGCAAAGGTTGCCGGACCGCAGGAAACCGAACTGGACAAGACCTGCCTGACGTAGAACTGGCAACCATGAGCCGAGTCTTCGCCCAGCACCACAAACGTGTCTTCCGACACGCGTTTCTGCTCTATCGCCCTCAGCAGACCTGTCTGTTCCTCTCTTACGAAGGTATAGTTCTCCTTGCTCAGGTTTTTTAGCGTCAGCTTGTCGCCGTCTATGTAGAGCTTGGCATGCTGTCGGCTTACTCTGGTGCGTTTGGCATCAATGACAAACGGCTGCCCGCCCTCACGTCCTATGATAATAGAAGTACTCATATTCACTTAAGGGCATCCAAACGGTCCTTAGCATATTGGTTGCCTTGGTCGGCAGCTTTTTTGTACCAATATTTAGCCTGACTGATGTCTTTGGCAACGCCTAGCCCCATCTCATACATGTGACCCAGGTTGCGCTGACCCATCACCTGTCCCTGGTCGGCAGCCTTGCGATAGAGGCGTGCGGCCTCGGCAACGTCTTTGACAACGCCACGGCCATGCTCATAGAGCACGCCGAGGTTGTTTTGTGCCCATGCCAAGCCCTTATCGGCAGCCTTGCGATAGTAGGTGGCGGCAGTGCTATAGTTCTGTGCCACTCCGTAGCCGTTTTCATAAAGCCATCCTAGGTTGGCGTTAGCACTTGAGTTCCCCTGATTGGCTGCCTTCTGATACCAGCTTAATGCCTTTGAATAGTCCTGTGCCACGCCATAACCTTTCTCATAGAGGTAGCCAAGGTTGTTCTGCCCCCAGGCATAGTTCTTGTCGGCAGCTTTCATATACCAGGAGTAGGCCTCATTGTAGTTCACATCGCATCCATAGCCGTACTGGTGCATGACGCCCAAGTCGTTCAACGCTTCAATATTTCCCTTGTCGGCAGCTATCTTATAGTACTTCAAAGCCTTGTCATAGTCTTTTGTCTTTCCGCCAGTACCTTTCTGGTAGTTATAGGCCAAAGAGCGTATCTCGGAGGGTGTCTTTCCTGCAATCTCTGTTTCGTCGACTTTCTTCAGTGCTTCCAGCCTTTCCTTGGCATAGCTGTTGCCCTGTGCAGCAGCCTTCTCATACCAGTAGATGGCCTGGGAGGTGCTTTTTGTCACTCCATAGCCGTATTCATACATACGACCCAGATTGCGCTGGCCATACTGGTAGCCGTTCTCGGCCGCCTTGCGATACCATTTCACGGCCTCATAGTTGTCTTTGGTCACTCCATTCCCGTTCTCGTACATCAGACCAAGGTTGTTGCAGCCGTAGCTGGAACCTTTCTCTGCCGATTTCCTGTACCACTTGACAGCCTCAGTATAGCTCTGGGGTACGCTCAGACCTTTCTCGTACATATATCCTAGGTTGCCCATGCCTTGACGGTCGCCGGCATTGGCTGCCTTGCGGAAATAATAAGTAGCCTGGCTGTAGTCTAGACTAACGCCGTTGCCATTGTAATACATCACTCCCAGGTCGTTGCATGCATCGACATTGCCTCTGTCCGCTGCTATCCTATAATACTTCACAGCCTTGGTGTAGTTGACACTCTTTCCGTTTTTGCCATATTGATAGTCGTAGCCCAAATCGCGTATCTCACTAGGTGTCATGCCGTCAGACTCGTCGTAAGTCTTAGTATATGACTTGGAATTTGAATTGGGTTTTGGCTTGGGCTTTGGCTTGGGCTTTGACGTTGTTTTCGACGGTGGAGCCTGCACGTGGCCTATCTGTGCGATTGCCGCCATGGGCAACAGCATGACAGCAACTAGAACAATGTAGAGAAGCTTCTTCATAATTTATGATTGTTTTTAGTTAATATGCTAAAATGACAGTTCCTGATTGTTAGACATTAATACCTTGCAAGGCGGAAGCCCAGGTCGAAGCCCGTGAGGGTTTGTTCGCCACGGCTACGGTATGACGGTCGGCTAAACTTGGAACCGAAGTGGCAGCTGCCTCCACGCCCCACGCGGTATTTTCCGCTGGAGGGTCCTCTGGGGTCGACTGCCGCACTGGAGTCGTATGCTGCATGGTGGTCCTGACACCACTCCCACACGTTTCCACTCATATCATAAAGCCCTAGCTCATTAGAAGTCTTCATACCAACCTCGTGAGGCTTGTCACCACTGTTATCTTTATTCCACCCCACCCTGTTGAGGTCGTTGCTGCCAGAATAGCGGAAGTCGTTGGTCATACCTGCATTACCTCCACGGGCGGCAAACTCCCACTCTGCTTCCGTTGGCAGGCGGAAAGTCATTCCTGTAATGCCGTTGAGACGGCGAATGAACTCCTGACAGTCGTTCCAGCTGACATTGGTGACCGGCAGGCGGGCACCGACAAACGATGAGGGATTGTAGCCCATCACCTCTTCCCATTCCTGCTGCGTTACCTCGTAGCGACCAATATAGAACGACGACACAGTAACCTCATGAACAGGCAGGTCATTGCTGGAAGCCTCGGCATCACGGCCACCCATCCAGAAGGTTCCACCCTGTACATTCACCATATTGCTCTTAAGATTGTCTATGACAGAACTGTTGCCAGAGGATTTTACCGGCCTATCATCAACATCGCTCTTCGGTGGATTCTTTGCTGGCAGGACATCATGAACATCATCTGTCTCATCAAGGTCTTCTACCAACTCTACATCGTCCTCCTCATCTTCTTCATCATCTGAAGAGTGATGCTTGTCTGTCTTAGAGAATGCTCCGAAAGCAAACAGCAGACCTGCCAGCACAGCAAGACCTGCCACTAAGCCTACAACGGCCCATAACCACGTGTTCTTCTTCGATTCCGGAGGAGTTACCGGAGGCCTGGGAGTACCTTGTGCACTCTGTCCTCCTTCTGGCTTATTAGTGTCAATCA
This sequence comes from uncultured Prevotella sp., assembly GCA_947303825.1. GTDB lineage: Bacteria > Bacteroidota > Bacteroidia > Bacteroidales > Bacteroidaceae > Prevotella. Next base: position 7,591 of record CAMYZK010000055.1, read on the forward strand.
TCCCAATAATTTATATTTATAGTTTTTGTTACTGAGTTGCAAAGATAAACATTTTTTGTAAAAAAGAAAAATTATTTGCAAAAAAAACCTCTCAACTACATTTTTTTATAAAATTATTGCTACCTTTGCCGAATAATTGTTATAACAATGCTAACAACTATGAACAGCAAATGGTTTTCTCTTCTTACCGTAGCAACACTGCTAATGGCTACAGTGGCCTCGTGCGACGGCAAGAAGAAGTCGCACAGGGACTTTGATGACGAAGATGAAATGGAAATGACCGAGGACAACAACAAGACCACCAAAGAGTCTGACGGTGACGTTATCTTCCCTGATGATATAAACAAGGGAAACAACAAAGACGACATTGACAAGAAGGATATCGGAACAGACAATATTACCGACGACACAACAAGCGAGACTGGTGAGAAAAGCAGTACAGACGGAAGGAACGGCGGAATCAATGACGACCTGGTGAGCGGCAACAACAGCAGCACAGAAGACAAGAGTAGCTGGACGAAAGACGACCTAAGCAAGATGCCCAATGAGATATGCACATACGTGCAAACAGGATACATAGACAAGGACGGGGTGAGGCAACCTCCCAGGAGCGGACTGGCAGAAATGAATAGAGACTATATCTTCTCTGGCGAGTACATATCATGGAAGATGAACAACACTCTTGAAATTAAATGGAAGTATGACCACACCGAAGGGCAGAACCTGGTGTACTACCTTGTGGCGACAGACATGGTAAATGGACAGAAGTCGCTCAACAAGGACGATGTAATAGTAGTAACCAAAGACCGCTGCGTGATAAACAACATTGACTACCAGCACGGCAAACGAAGCTGGACTATCATCTACAAGCTGACAAGCAGGAAAAGGCTGGCTGACAACAACAACGGAGGCCGCAACCACAGCATGATAGTAGAATAGAACCTTTTATTACCATAAACACAATTTTAACAAACAAACAACATGACTTCAAAATGGTTTACACTGCTTACTGGTGCTGCGCTGTTCTTTAGCGTAACTACCTCGTGCGACGGTAAGAAAAAAGCAGAAAAAGAGGAAAACGAGGACAAAGTTGAGGCAACCGAGAAAGACAGCAAAAAAGAGTCCGTGAAAAACCCGGAGGACTACGAAACGGATGCCGTGATTAACGACCCTTACGAATACCTCTGCACAAGGAAAATATCCTTCAGCGACATTGAAGGTGAAGACAAAGCCGAACTGGAAGTAATGCGAAACTACATCTTTGCCCGCCATGGATATAGATTCCAACGCAACGACCTCTTCGTCTTCTTCTCACGTTTTGACTGGTACTATGGCAGAACCTCCGACATGGAAGAGGTGATGAACGAGTTGTCGGAAATAGAAAGATATAATGTGGAGTATATAAAGAAATACGAGTAATGACAAATAAAAGCTTTAAAAAAGCACTTGCCATCGCAGCTCTTTGCTTTATGGGGGCAAGCATTAGCTGTGGAAACACTCCCGAAAAGAAGAGTGAGCAGAAAGAGGCTGACACTACTACCACCGAGAAGGTTGAGAGCACGCCTGCCAGCGACTCCATCCCTTCATACGCAAGAAAAATAATCAAGGCCTACCCCGACTTCAAACTGAAGTATGCCGATGGTGCCATCGTGTTCCAGGACGGCACTAAGATTGTGTGCGACGACGGGAAGACAAAGACCTTCGACCAGAAGCTGGACGACTGTGACATAGAGGACATGTTCACCCTGGTATACGACCGTAAGAGTGACAAGCCTGACTATCTGGCCGACTGCGGACGCGGACGATGCGAGAAGCTCTTCAAGAAGATGTATGGCAACAGTGCCGCTCAGGTTCAGAAAAACCTGATCAGGGTGAACTGGTTTGGACAGAAGCTGCCCTTCACCACCATCAACGGAGCCGACAAGCAGCTGATGAAGGTGCAGGCAGAGATAGAGAAGAGACCGGAGCTGAAGAAGTACATGAGCAACTCTTCGACTTTCTACTGGCGGCAGGTAAGGGGTGCAAAGCGCCAGAGTGCACACAGCTACGGCATGACCATTGACATCAACACACAGTATTCCAACTACTGGCTGTGGTCTAACCCCCGTGCCACAGAGACTACCAAGAACCTGAAGTATGAGAACCGCATTCCAAAAGAGATTGTAGAAATCTTCGAGAAGTACGGATTCATCTGGGGTGGACGCTGGTATCACTACGACACCATGCACTTTGAGTACCGTCCTGAGTTCTTCGTGGAAGACTGAACACTGACAATTAATCTACCAAAAAGATGCACAGCCCGAACAGCTGTGCATCTTTTTTGATATAATGTTTTGTGTTGACTAGATTACATCGTCTTTGTCGGTGATAATGTCTTCTGGGTCTTCGCCATACAGTTGATACCGACTGCTTAACAGTATTTGTGACTGCTGAAGCAACTTGACGCTCACCATTTCGGGTTTAATATATTTCTTTTTCATGTTTTTCTCTTTCAACATATAATTATCATGAATTAACCACGAATTTGCCATTAATTAGTTTATCACGACGTTTTTGCCATTGACGATATACAGGCCCTTCTTGGGGTTGTCTAGCTTTCGGCCTTGCAGGTCGTAATACAGTTGATTGTTGTACATTGAACGTTGAACGTTTACGATAGCCGTAGCTTCATTGAACTCGAAGAACTCGCGAGCCAGGGCTTCACCGCTGATAAGCAGGAAGGCCTTGTTGGCGGGCATGGTGGCTCCTGTGTACTTGTGGAAGCCGAAGTGCGAGTTCTTGTTGCTCATCACGTAGAACGTGCCGTTGCCCAGCGTTGTCTTGATGTCAGCAGTAGTTGTGCGTACATCCACGGCGTGCAGGTCATTGTTGTCGAATTCGTCACCGTCACCTGATGGCATACCAGTCTGCGTCAGCGTGATGGTTGGTTTCGTAGATTTCAGTATGACG
>CAMYZK010000056.1 GCA_947303825.1 uncultured Prevotella sp.
TGAGCACACTGTTTCTTGCCGGGGTTGGCTCAACGGGCGAACCGTTGAGCACACTGTTTCTTGCCGGGGTTGGCTCAACGGGCGAACCGTTGAGCACACTCTTCCAGATGATGCCCGTCTCGGTGATGGGCTGGTCGCCGGCATCGACAATCTGTCCTGCCACTTCGGCCGAGTTCTTCGTGATGTTGGTGGCAGAGCCAGTGGCTACCGTTGCCGGTGTTCCAAAGGCCTGTGCATAGACGGTGAGGTCGTCGATGTCGGCATCGCCGCTGCCATTGTTGGCCAGCTTGATGCGGTTCACGTTGAGGCTGTTCACCTCAACGGTGCGCAGCTTGTCGCTGCTGGTGATGGTGGCACTTGTCCAGGTGTCGCCGCCGTCGGTCGAGGTATAGGCCGTCACCTCCTTGCGGGTCTGAATCCACGTCACCTTCTTCACGCCGCTGTTCAGTATGGGTGTGATGACGTAGGAGCCGTTCTTAGGCATGCGCAGGTTGGCAGTGGAGCCGTTGGTATAGCTGGTGTTGGTAGAGAGACCGGCCTTGGTGTAAATCCATGTACCCTGTCCTGCAACGTAATACTCTTCGTCTACAGCCGACGAGTTGGCAGGATAGGTGCTCTGGTCTTCAAAGTCCTGAACGAAGTAGCGCCCCTCGCTGTCAATGGTCTGCCCATTGTCGTTGAACAGCGTCTTGAAACTCTTGATGGGACCGTACGACTGTGTGCCGGCATACTTGGCGTAGGCACGGTAATAGACGGTGGCACCCTCGCGCAGGCCTGTGAGCTGGACGCTGAAGTTAATGGCGATGGAAGCAGAGACCGCCACGTTGTCGCTGAGGGTAGGCTCCTTGTTGGTCTGGCTCCAAACGAATCCCAATTCGGTGATCTGCTCATCTTCTTTTGTGACGGTGCCGCTCAGTGTGGCCGTAGTCTCGGTAATCTCTGCTGCCTCGCCGGTGGCCACTGTCACCGCTGTCTCGAATGTCTGGGCATAGAGTGCAAGGTTGTCTATGTCGGCATCTTTTGAAGTGTCGTTGGCTACCTTGATGCGGTTCACCGTCTCGCTGTTAATGGTCACCGTGACTTTCTTTCCACTAGTGGTTTGTGTAGCTTCGGTCCAAGTGCTGCCGCCGTCGGTCGAGGTATAGACCTTCACAGAGGCACGCCCTATGTCGAAAGTCACACGGCTGATGCCGTTGCTGACGACAGGCGTGATGACATACGACCCTTTCTTGGTCAAGCGTAGGTTGTGCTCCGAGCCGTCGGGAATGTAGCTGGGATTGGTAGCCTGGAAGGCACCTAGGTACAGCCACTCTCCCTGTCCCTCTACATTGAAAGCCGTCTCGGTGTCGGGCTTCGTTTCGGGATAGGTGGTAAGATCCTCGAAAGTCTGTACAAAATAGTTGCCGTCGCCGCCAATGGCGTGGGCAAGCATACTGCCTGATGCCATGCAAAGCAGCATGATGGCTTTCTTCAATCTGTTTTCTATCATAATTCTCAACCATTAGAAGTTTAGGGAGTTAAAGGACTCCCTTAACTCCCTAAACTACTTTAACTCCATATATTATCTTACCACCTTCTGTATCTTCACAGTACCGTCGGCGTAGGTCTTACGCACGATGAAGATGCCCCCCTGCTTGCCGCTGATGCGCATGCCACCCAGTGAGAATACCTCGGTGCGAATGGCCTCGCCCTGCGGCAGTATGTTGGCAATGCCCTCTTCAACCTGCTCGGTGTACTGCTGCGACAGCTCTCCGTTGATCATCACGAGGATGTCGTAGACCTGTGCCTTGGTAGAGCCTCCTACGTGTGCCACGCGGAGATATACCTCGTCGGTGTTGTCGTAGGCCAGTCGAGTGCGCTTGATATAGCGCTGAGTGCCTGCCATCTTCAGCTTGCCCAGTGCCGTCCATGTTTCTCCGTCGGCCGATGTCTGCACCTCCATGTCGGCAGCCGAACCGTTGTTGCCGTTGCCGCAGAAGACGATGACATCGAAAGGTCCGGCCAGCTTGCCGGTGCTCTCAATGCTTGCAGTATAGGGGTCGCCGCTGGTCTTGCCTCCGAAGGTGATGGCACCCTTGGTGGGTGTTGTGATGAAGTCGACGGCCTCCTCGGCATAGCGGTTGGCACGGCCGTTGCCCACGGCATTCTCATAGCTGAGCTGCAGCTCACCGGTGAGCACCTGTCCTCTTGACTTCAGCACCCATCCGTTCTCGTTGAGCGGGTTGATGACGCGCAGTGCGTTGGGGTCGGGTTTGTAGAAGGTGACGATGCTGTCGTTGCCCTCGCTGTCTTTCAGCGTCTCGGTGTGGTCAACCTCCTCGCTGTAGTAGTTCCATGCGCTCTTGCCCCAGTAGTAGTAGGCACTAGCCTTTGGCGAATCTTCGCCGCTGGTCTCCGGGTCGTTGATGAACCAGTCGGTCTGGTTGGCATCGAAGTGTGCCAGTGTGTCGAGGCGTATGTTGGTGTTGTCTATACCGTCGATGCCCACGAAGAGCTTTGCCACCTGCGATGGCAGGAAGTCGCCGCCCTCGGTGATGGCGGTGATGGTGGCAGGCTCGGTGAGCTCAATGGGCTCTGCGTAAAGCTGCATGTCGGCAGAGGTGGTGACGCCGTTGAAGCTGAAGTAGGTGCTCACGCCCTCGTTCTGTGGGGTAAGCGTAATGGTGCTCTTTCCCTTCTCGCGTGTAACGGCAATGGCTGGCTTGTTGGCCTGCACCATGATGACGATGTCTTTAGAGGCAACCTTCGAGTCGTTATATCCGTCGCCCGTGGCGAAGGCCTTCACGGTGGTAGGTTCGGTGAGGGTGAAGGGCTCCTGGTAGAGTGTGCTCTCAACGGTTGGGTCGGTGCCGTCGATGGTGTAGTAGATGGCCTTCGAGTTGGAAGCCGTGATGCTGACGGTGGTGTATCCGTTCTCCTGCTTCGGTGTGATGACGGGCGTGCCCGTGGCAGTAACGTCTTTCTTGGTGCTTGCCATCACCTCAAGCATCTTTGGTATGAGCACGCTGATGACGTCCTGGTTGGCCAGGGGCATGGCAGCCAGGGGCAGCGGCAGCAGTGCGTAGGCATTGCGCTTCTGGTTGTGAATGTGTATGGCGGCAATGTTGGCTTCGGGAGCACCGGCAGTGGCCACTATGAGGTCGGAAGCGAAGTAGTCGCCCAGCTCTACGCCAACGGCGTTGCCCTCGGTGAGCAGCTCAACGATGGGAGTCTCTGCATCCATCTCCAGTCCCTCGAATCCTTCGAAGTCGGTCTTCAGCACACCCAGTATTGGCGACTCGCCCACAATGGCCTTTCCGTAGCCCCACGACTCATAAAGATAGGGGTTGAGGTTGAGCATGGGCACGTAGGCAATGGCCTGCTTGATAACGGGCAGGTAGGCATTGCCGGCAGCGATGGTGGGGCTTACTACCACGGCATTGAACTTCATGAGGGAGTCGGCAGTGGCTTCGGTCTCGGCCACGTTTATCTCGGTGAGTGCAAACTTGTCGCTGGCACCGCTCAGGTAGATGTAGGCATAGTCCTCGTCGAGGGAGCCGTCGTAGAGATAGGCCACGGGCTGTGCATCGAGCACCTCGGGGGCGTCGCCGTTGTCAATCATGAAGTAGGTGAAGTCGATGCCGGCGTCAGGGGTGAGCTGGAACTGCACGTCTACCGAGTCGGCCTCTTCGGTCACCACCTTCCATACGAAGGTGTAGGTACCCTCCGAGCCTTCCGCCTGGTTGCCCAGGAAGATGCAGGCACCATTAGTCTGCGGTGAGCTCTCCTCGGGCTGGAACTGTATGTAGTTCTGCACGGGGGCTATGCCACGGTTGGTGGCAGTGCTGTTGGCCGAGCGTCCCTGTATGGTGATTTTCTGTCCGTTGGCCAGCTTGGGGAAGGTAATCTTCGTGCTCTTGCGTGTGAGGCGCAGCTTGGTGGTGGCCAGGTGGATGGAGTTGTCCTTGTTCTTGCCGATGTCGAACTTCAGCCCGCGCAGCTCCTCGATGATCTGTCCGTTGGCCATCCATTCGATGTTTCCCTGGTTAACGGCGTTCTTCCAGTTGTTTGTGTTGCCGTCGGCATCGGTGCCGTTGCTGGCCCAGTTGCCCGTGTCGGCATTGAGGTTGGCGATGGTCTCATCGCTCAGCCCTTCATAGAAGAGCCACGCTTTCTTTCCTTGTGCATTGGCTCCGAGCACAAAGGCCAGGAGCAGCATGCTGAGAGTAAACAGTTTCTTCATTTTTGAAATAAATTTAGTAAATTAGTAATAAAGTTCTATAATCAGGTGCAAAGGTACGAATAAGCGAGCGAAGAACAAAGAAAAAATGCTTTTTTTTCTTTTTCTTCCGAGCGGAAGTACTTTCGGCGTAAGCCAAAGGTACAAATAAGCGAGCGAAGAACAAAGAAAAAATGCGATTTTTTCTTTTTATTGCTCTTCTTCGGCAAGAATCTTCTTTATCTCCTCGTCGGTCTTGGTGAGTTTGTCGCGGCAGAGCTTGATGAGGTATTGCGCACGTCGCAGCTGTTCGGACATCTGGTCAAGGTCTAGCTCGTCGTTCTCCATGCGGCTGACAATGGTCTGTAGTTCGGCAAAAGCCTGTTCGTATTTCATAAGGATGAGAAATGATAGTTTAACGTTTTTACTTTACTTCCGACAAGACGGTGCCGCATGCAAGGCGGGTTACTATCTCGTCGCCAGGGTGGAGTAGGGAAGCATCGCGGATGGTGTGTCCGTCTTTCGTGGTGATGCTGTAGCCTCGGCGTAGCAGCAGTGCGGGGTCGAGAAGCTTTATTTTCTCGGATAGGAGTTCCAGCCGATGTGTTCTCTCGGAAATGTTCCGAGTGGAGAGTGGTGACAACAGTGATGCTACTGTTGTGAGCTGGGCAGAGAGGGTAGAGAGCTTAAGCTGAACATGGTGGGAGAGGTCAGCTTGCAGCGCATCGAGTCTGGATCTCTTGACCGTGAGGTGTGAGGATGCTGTTGATAGCCGTGTGTTGAGAGCAGACAGTAGCGTGCTGAGGGTTGTGACCTTCTGTTGGGCGTATCGTGTTATGAGTGCCTGCGCATTGTTGACGTTGTCGAGAACCTGCTTGAGGTTGTCTATAAGGAGTGCGGCAGCGGCAGTGGGTGTCTTGACGCGTATGTGCGACACCATGTCGAGTATGCACTCGTCGCGGTCGTGGCCTATGCCAGTGATGATGGGCAGGGGGAAGTTGGCCACATGCTCGGCCAGTGTCAGGGTGTCGAAGCCGGAGAGGTCGGCAGTGGCTCCACCGCCTCTTATTATCACCACGCAGTCGAAGGCAGCCTCGTCCTCTCCTTCTCCCAGAGGCAAAGCGTCAGGGTTTTGCGCCCCAACGACCTCCGACCATATCTGTTCGAGTGCGTTGGCGATGCTTTGTTCCACACCGTCGCCCTGCATGATGGCAGGGAAGAGCCGGGTGTGGAAGCTCAGACCCAGTTGGTTGTTGTTGAGCTGGCTGAGGAAGTCGCCGTAGCCAGCGGCTGTCTCGCTGCTGATGACGGCAATGCGCTGGCAGAAGAGAGGCAGGCGCAGCTCTTTCTGCAGGTCGAAGACCCCCTCGGCCTTGAGCTGGTTTATTATCTCCTGCCTGCGACGTGCCATGTCGCCCAGTGTGAATGTAGGGTCGATGTCGGTTACTATCCATGAGAAGCCGTATGCCTGGTGAAACTGCGGATAGACCTTGAGCCTCACCTTGAGCCCGGCATGCAGCGGCTGTCCTGCCGTGCGCAAGAAATAGGGCTGAAGGGCAATCCACTGAGTGCTATGGGGGTGGCGTTGGCATCGGCCTTCTGCACCAGCTCCATGTAGCAGTGACCATGGCTCTCGCGGCACTCGGAGAGCTCGGCCTCTACCCAGTACTCACGGTTGAGTGTGCCCTCAATGGCCTGGCGCACGAGCGTGTTGAGCTCGAAGAGGGTGAGGCTAGCTTCTCTCATTGCTTGCCTTTCTGATAAGCCTCCCAGTAGTTGGGCAGTCCATTGCCATAGATGTTGTTTGGTGCATCGTGCTGGTCCCCGCTCTGCCTCACGAGCTCCATTATCTGATAGGCGGTGAGGTGTGGCAGCGACTGCCACAGGCAGGCCACCATACCGCATGTGACGGGCGAAGAGAACGATGTGCCCATGTCGTGTACCAGCCTGCCACGGCCGGAGATGAGCGCGGTGTTGCTGCCCCGTGCCACTATGTCGGGCTTCACCCTCAAGTCTTGTGATGGGCCAACGCTGGAGAAGGCAGCAATGATGCCGTTGCCGTCGACGGCTCCCACAGCCAGTATGTTGCTGGCATCGGCAGGCACGCCAATCTTCTTCCACTGTCCCATGCCAGAGTTTCCGGCAGAGTTGCACAGAATCATTCCCTTGGAGGCCAGCATCGACGCTGCCCTCGACACGAATGCCGTGTTGCCGTCGAGGTCGCGCAGGCGGTAGCTGGGCAGCGGCTCGTCGTACTTATAGTAGCCTAGTGATGAGTTCAGCACGTCGGCTCCGACAGAGTCGGCAAACTCGGCGGCCATCACCCAGTAGTCTTCCTCTACAGGCTGCTCACTGGCATTGTCTTCCGAGCGAAGCAGCCACAGAGAGGCATCAGGGGCGGTGCCTACGATAACCTCTGGTGCGTAGGCAGCGATGGCCGACAGCACCTTTGTGCCGTGGTCTATAGACTGGAAGTCCTTGCCCTCTGTCGTTTGCTCCACAAAGTCGTGGGTGCCCAATATATGTGCTCTTTGCAGTGCTGGGATGCGGTCGTAGTTCATGAATCCCCCGTCGAGAATGGCTATGGTGATGCCCCGGCCTGTGAAGCCGGCTTCATGGAGGGCAACGCCGCCCAGCATCTCTATCTGCCGGCGTGCCATGCCGTAATGGTCGTTCCTCACAGAGTCCCAACGGTCGAAGTCGGTGTGAACCTTCTGTCTGAGCAGGGTGATGTCTTCAATGGAGTCGGGCGAGACATAGACACACTGCGACTTGCTCACTATGGGCAAGGCAGAGAGACGGACCAGTGTGGCCGAGTCGGGGGCACTCACCAGCACGGTGTTGAGCCATCGGCTGGTGCCCAGCACCTTTGAGCCGCTGCCGGCAAACTGTCTGACATACTTCTCTGGAACGGGCAGGTCGGTGGAGTCCAGGCTAAGGCCCTGCCTGTGGCGACGGTCAAGGCTCTTCTGGGAAAGGAACTCTGTGGGCTTTGCCAGGGAGTGCTTGGAAGTTTTCTTGTCTTTAAGGTAATAGCGGTAGATGTAGGTCTTCTGTACAGGCTCTTTGCCTTTTGCATATCCGCACAGGGCAGCCATCATAAAAACGGCTATTATGAGCAGCTTGTTTGTTGTCATTGGGGGGAGTTAAGAGTTAAGAGTTTTCATATCTGTCATCTTTCATTTTTCATCTTTCATCTACAGAAGGAAAGGTGCTGCGGGCAGTGGCTGTGGTAGTGTTGGCCACTTCTTCAGCACTTACTCCGTAGGCTTGTGCCAAGCATTCAATAATGTCGGCCACGTATGCACTCTCATTACGCTGTCCACGGTGAGGCACAGGAGCCATGTAGGGGGCGTCGGTCTCAAGCACAATGCGGGAGAGGGGCACGGTGGCGGGCAGCACTTCAGGCAGATGGCTCTTCTTGAATGTCAGCACACCGCCTATGCCAAGCACGAAATGGTCGAACTGCAGTAGCTCCAGTGCTTCGATGCTGTTGCCTGTAAAGCAGTGGAACACGCCGCCCGGAAGTTCGCGCTCATACTGCCGCAGCAGCTTTACCATCTCGTTCTGAGCCTTGCGGCAGTGGATCATCAGCGGCAAACGGGTCTCTATGCTCCACGTCACCTGCTGCTCGAAGGCTTTGAGCTGCTCTTTTTCATATTCACGGCTCCAATAGTAGTCGAGTCCCACCTCACCGATGGCGATGACACGGGAATGCTGGACGTTGCACACTTCTTGGCCGTTTTGCTCGTCGGAGAGCGTTGGAGGGCTGACAATGAGTGAACGGATGGCTTGAAGCTGCTCCTGCCAGTTGTCTTTCACTTCTTCAGGATGGAGCCCTGCCATGGGATAGAGGAATTGTGGATGCTGACGGCAGAGCGAGAGGATGTCAAGAGAAGACTGCAGGTCGATGGCAGGCAGGAAGATGGCCTGGCAGCCAGCCTGTCTTGCCCGCTGCATCACCTCGTTGCGGTCTTGCGAGAATTCGTTGCCATCCAGATGGCAGTGTGTGTCAATATAACTTACCATTTGTCTTACACCTGCCTGTTTACCATCTGGGCAGTGTAGCTGCGCAGCAGTTGCTTGCGTTCAGGGCTCACCTTTACCTGTTCCAACAGCTGTGCAGCTTCATTGAAATAGTGCATTATCTTCTCCTCGCACAGCTGGCTTATGCCCAGCTCGTCGTAGATGCGTGTCACTGCCTTTATCTTTTCCTTCCGGTCGAAGGTGGTGGCGTTAATCCATTGCTCCAGCTCCTGTCTCTGCTGCGGGTTGGCCAGGTTGAGGGCGTTGATGAGCATGTAGGTCTTCTTGTTAGAGGTGATGTCGCCTCCTATGGCCTTACCAAAGACGCTCTCGTCGCCATATACATCGAGCAGGTCGTCTTGCAGCTGGAAGGCCAGTCCTATGAGTTCGCCGAAGCGATAGAGCAGGTCGGCATCTTCGGCTGGAGCGTCGGCCAGTATAGCTCCAATCTTAAGAGCGCATGCCAGCAGCACACTGGTCTTCAGCCTTATCATCTCTATATACTCACTGCTGCTTACGTCGTCTCTCGACTCGAAGTCCATGTCGTATTGCTGTCCCTCGTCTATTTGCATGGCAGTCTCGGTGAAGAGCTGCATGACCTGTGGCATGTACCCGGGCAGGCATTTCTGCATATAGTGGAATGCCACGACAAGCATGTTGTCGCCCGAGAGTATGGCCGTGTTGGCATCCCAGCGGCAGTGCACCGTCTGGTGTCCGCGTCTCAGAGCGGCATTGTCCATAAGGTCGTCGTGCAGCAGGGTGAAGTTGTGGAAAGTCTCTATGGCTACGGCCTGTGGCATAATCTCCTTGGGGTTGTCCTTATACAGGTTGTACCCCATAAGCATGAGCATGGGACGAATGCGCTTCCCTCCCAGTGAGAGCACATATTTCATGGGGGTGTACAGCGATGTCGGCTTCCTGTTGTAGGGAAGTGTGTTGAGCCCCTCATTGATTAGTCTGAGCAGTTCCTCTTCCTTGTATATCATATATTTTATTATTGATGTGTTAATACCTAACTCTCAACTCTTCGCTCGGCTCTGCCGCTTTGCTTGCAAAGAACTCTTAACTCTCAATACCTGAACACCACAGGAATGCAGACCTTGGTACGGCAGGGTTCTCCCTTGTCTATTCCGGCACTCCACCGTGGCATTGTCCTCAGCACTCTGAGCACTTCGGCATCGCAAAGGGGATGGAGCTTTGACGTAATCTTTACATCGGTCACCGAGCCGTCCTTGTTTACTATAAACTCGGCCACTACCTTTCCCTGCACCTTCTGTTGTTCCAGTCCTGAAGGATATTTAAGGTTGCGCGTGAGCCATTTCATAAACTCCCTGGGGCCTCCCGGAAACTGGGGCATGTCTTCAAGCACTCGCAGCTCTTTGACTTCTTCATCGGGTGGCGGCGGTTCCGGCATCTCTTCCTCTTCCTCGGCAGCCTCCATGTCGTCGTCGGCATCGGTCTCCACTGGCTCGTCGTCTTTCAGTTGCTCGGCCTCCTCTTGTTCCTCAACAACAACCAGCTTGGTCTCTGGCTTCGGCTCGGCCTTCGGAGCTAGCTCCAGCTCGTTCTCTGGCTGAAGCAAGGGCGGGAGTTCCATCTCGCTCTCCAGCCTGGCTAGCAGCTCGGGGTCGTCTAACGGGTCATCGGGTTCAACAGTATACTCCAGCGCAACAAAACATAGTGCCAGGGAAATTATCATACCCAGCAGCAGCCTTTGGCCCCGCTTGTCTTCCAGGTTGGCTTTTCTGCTTTTCTTTACTTCCACTCTGCAATATTATTTGTCTTGCTCCGTTAATAATACGGAAAACGAGTGCAAAATTACAAATAAAATCATAATTCGTGATTCATTATTCATAATTATTTTCTACCTTTGCATTGATTTTTAGATTATTTAGATGAAAAGAGTTGTTTTTGCCGCCCTGTCACTGCTCATCGTGCTTTCGTCACGGTCGCAAGACAGCCGTACTGCATTCAATTTCCTGCGGTTGCCTGTCAGTGCCCATGTAGCTGCTCTTGGCGGTGACAACATCTCTATCACCGATGACGACGGAACCCTGCTCTTTCACAATCCTGCGCTGATAAACAATGGTAGCGACGGCAACCTCTCACTTGGCATGATGTCGTACATGCAGGGCTGTGTCACCGCCTCTGCCGCCTATCAGCAATATGTGGGTGAAC